>JBDSBK010000348.1:0-10160 GCA_039921645.1 Dokdonella sp. | reverse complement strand
GCGTTGTCGAGATCGCAGATGCCGACGATGTCGACGAAATCGAGCCGTCGCAATGCGGCCAGATGATGGCTGGCGACGTAGCCGGCACCGACGATGGCGATGCGCAGCCGGTCATTCTTGAGTACTTGCATGGAAAACTACCTCGGACAATTGAATGGTCAGCGACGGCGACGCTGCGCCAGCGCCAGCGTCGTTTGATGAATGATTTCAGCGACGCGCCGATCCCAGGTCTGATCGGCGACCGCGGCAATGCGCTCCGCGCTTGCCGACGGACTGTCATCGCGCAATGCGTCTTCGAGCGCCTGCAGGAATCCGTTGCGATCGTCGGCGAGGCGTACCCAGCGTGCGAATTTTTCCACTTCGGGATTGCGCACGCTGACGACCGGCTTGCCGGTGGCCAGGTACTCGCGCAGCTTGAGCGGGTTCGCATTCTCCGTCTGGCGATTGATGCGGTATGGAATGATCGCCGCGTCGAACGCCTTCGCCCATTGTGGCAGCGTGGCATAAGGCTGCGCGCCGACAAGTCGCACGTTGGGCAGCGCAGCGAGCCGCGATACATCCACGCCGGCGTGTCCGACCAGCAGGAAGGTCCAGCCGGGTCGCTCGCGCGCCAGCCATTCGATGAGCTCGAAATCGATCCACTCGTGCAGCGAGCCGAAGTAGCCGATGACCGGTCGCGCAAGATCGCGCGCACCCGCTGCGATCTCGGTCGCCGGATCCGCGGCTTGTCGGAACAACGCGACGTCGACGCCGTGCGGCGAAAAAAGCGTATGCGGATTGAGCGCGCGCTTGGCGTCGACGAGAGAAGGCGGTGCGACGAAAACGAGATCCGCTTCGCGCGTGAGGTCGGCATCGCGCGCTGCGATCAGCGCCGCGTCGACGCCGGGATGTGCGGCGTAGTCGTCGATGCAGTAGTAGACGCACAGATCCTCGCCGAGGCGACCGGCCATCAAGCCCGGATGCGGCACGACGAACCAGCTCAGCCAGCGCTTGAAGCCGACGATGCTCACTGCGCGGCGCACCGACCACAGACCGAACCAGCGATTGATCGCATCGATGCCGGGCACGCGGCGAAACGGGATCTGCGGCACCGTGCACAGCCACAGGTTGTCGCCGATCCGCTCGGGCCTCCTGAAGGCAACGCGCAGTTTCCTCCACAGGCGGCCAAGGTCTCGACTGCTCGCCTGCGGCGCACGCAGGCCGGGACTTGCGACATAGAGCACCGGCATCGTCGCCGCAAGACGCGCAGCGATATGGTGGCTGCTGGTCCGATTCTCGGAGCGCCAGTCGTTGCCGAAGTAAATGACGCCGAGTCCGGCGAGCGCGCTGTCGGATTCGTTCACGGGATCGTCACCGCGCGAAACCGCCCCGTCGCACCGATGCGCGCACGCTGTTCAAATCGCGGACAATGGCGATGAACCATGCGCGCAATCGCGTTCGCAGAGGGAGCGCTTGAAGCATGTCCGATGAACTGGTCAGCGTCGTGATGCCGGTCTACAACGCGGCCGCGACGCTGCGCAAATCGATCGATTCGGTGCTCGCACAAAGCCATGCCGCGGTCGAGTTGCTCGCGGTCGATGACGGGTCGCGCGATGCTTCGCTGCAGATACTCGATGACTATGCCGCACGCGATCCGCGTGTGCGCGCGTTGCGCATGCCTTCCAACGGCGGCGTCGCAGCTGCACGGAATCGTGCGCTCGACGTCGCGCGAGGACGCTATATCGCCTTCCTCGACAGCGACGACTGGTGGCATCCGCAGAAGCTCGAGCGACAACTGGCGGCGATGCGCGCGGCGTCGGCGAAGGTGAGCTATACGGCTTACGATCGTGTTGGCGAAGATGGCCGACTGCTCTCGCGCGTGCGTCCGCCTGCGCAGGTCGACTACGCCGCCATGCTCAAGAGCAACCGCATCGGCAACCTCACCGGCGTCTACGACCGCTCGCTCGGCGACGCGCATTTCCAGCGCGTCGGCCACGAGGACTACGTGTTCTGGCTCGAACGCGTGCGTCGCGCCGGCAGCGCGATCTGCATCGACCCGGAGCAGCCGCTGGCCTGGTATCTGGTCCGCGAAGGCTCGGTCTCGTCGAACAAATGGAAGGTGGCGCGCTGGCAGTGGCATATCTATCGCCATGTCGAGAAGCTCGGCTTCCTCGCGTCCATCGGCTACATGCAGCACTACATCGTCAACGCGCTGCGCAAGCGTTCCTGAGCGACGCTCGATACCGGCGTCGAAGTCGACGCGATCGGCAAACCGGTGTCCGTCCAATACCGTGGCTGGCAAGTCCGGCAAATCATGCGGTCGCGTGGTCATCGTCTGTTTCACCGGCGTATTCCGTCCTGGCATGGTATTCGTGATGCAGAACGCCTTCCGCCCGACGTCCGGTTGCGGTGAATTCTCTCGCGCATGCGATCTCAAGCGGCTGCGAGCCGGCGCTCCCAGGCGAGCGCGCTGCGCACGATGAAATCCAGATCGTCGTGTTGCGGCTTCCAGCCCAGCAGGTGTTGCAGGCGTTCACTGCGTGCGATCAGCATCGGCGGGTCGCCGGCGCGGCGCGGATACTCGATGACGTTGAGCGTCGCCCCGCTGACCCGCGCCACTGCATCGATGACCTCGCGCACGCTGTAGCCACGGCCGTAGCCGCAATTGAGGGTGAGCGAGCCGCCGTCGTTGCGCAGGTGATCGAGTGCGCCCAGGTGCGCGCGTGCCAGATCCTCGACGTGGATGTAGTCGCGGATGCCGGTGCCGTCCGGCGTCGGATAGTCCGTGCCGAAAATGCCGAGCTGCGCGCGCTTGCCGACTGCGTGCTCGCAAGCGACCTTGATCAGCAGTGTCGCATTCGGCGTGGACTGCCCGATGCGACCCTGCGGATCGCAACCGGCGACATTGAAGTAACGCAGGATGACATGTCGCAGCGCAGTCGCCGAACTCAGGTCGCGCAGCATCGTCTCGCTCATCAGCTTGGACCATCCGTACGGATTGATCGGCTGGGTCGGCGTCTCTTCCTCGGCGATGCCGGACGCGGGCATGCCGTAAACGGCGGCGGTCGAGGAAAAAACGAAATGGCGCACGTCGGCGGCCGAGCACGCAGCGAGCAGGCTGCGTGTCGCGCAGGTATTGTTTCCGTAGTACTTGAGCGGATCGCGCACCGATTCCGGCACGACGGTATGCGCCGCGAAGTGCATCACTGTGTCGATCGCATGCTCGCCGAGGATGCGATCGACGAGCACGCGGTCGCCCACGTCGCCGACGACGAGTTCGGCATCCAGCACCGCTTCACGAAAGCCGCTGGCGAGATTGTCGAGCACGATCACGCGCTCGCCGCGCTCAACCAGTTGCCTGGCGACGTGGCTGCCGATGTATCCGGCGCCGCCGGTGACAAGAATGGGTTTCATCAGGAGTCTCTGGATTTCCGGAAGCGTTCACACCTGCGCCGAAAAACTGCGCGAGGTGACTCAACGGGCGTAGGTGATTTGCACGGAGACGATATTCTGGTCGGCACTCTGGCCCGCAGCATTGCTGTTGCGGTCGTAGCGGGTGACATCCGCGCGCCAGCTCCAGTGCGGCGTGAGTTGCTGGCGGATGAAAGCCTGCACGTTCCACGTCTTGTCCTCCCGCGACAGGCCGTCGTAACGCAGGTTCTCGCCGCTGGCGATGACGCCGACGCCGAGCAGCGGACGCAGCAGCCAGGCTGCCGTGATCGATGCGCCACGCGCGGTCTGGTTGATGGCCTGCCCCGATGGATCGGCGATGTTGGCGGTATCGCTTGCCGCGCCGTAATCGAGCTTGCGGAAATACGGAGCCAGCGTGAACGACGCGCGCGGGCCGCGATAGGCGTAGCCGAAGTCGACGCGATTCTCCAGATACGCTGCCGACGTCGTCGCCGCGCTACCGGTAGCGATCTGGGCCGGAATCGCATTGCCGGTTTCGGCGCCGATCGTGCTGCCGGTCAGCAGGCGCGACGCGGCATCGGAAAGCTGATGGGCGACGTCGATGGTCAGCGTGCTCCGATCGGAGAGGTGCCAGTCGAGGGTTGCGCGCGCGAGGGCATCGTTGCGGTCCTGCGCGCCGAGCGCATTGCCCGAATAGTTGATCCACGAATAACCGAAATCGGTCGTGAGATCGAATCGCGACCCGTTGCGCGTGTAGCGGCCGAACGCGCTGTAGCGGTTGTAGTTCTGACCGATATCCGAATCGCGGAAGCGGATCCGCTCGTCGATGAGGTTGGCGGACAGCGTGCTGCCCGCACTGAGATCCTTGATCGCGCGCAACGCGCCGCTGACGCGATCGGAATTGAACTGGTCCGTCTCGTCCGCGTAGCTGTTGGTGTAGCGCAATTCGGCCTGGCCGCGAACGGTCGGTCCGAGCCGGAAATTCAGCGTAGGGCCCATCGCAAACACATTGGTCTGCTGCTGGTTTCCCGGCGTGTCGGGCGCGAGTTGATTGATCGGCTGTACGCCGAGATAGTCCTCGATTCCAAAATTGAGCCGCCCGGGAATCGCCGACCAGTTCATGCGGCCGTTGAGCTGACCGAGGAAGTCGTCGCCGAAATGGCCCTGCAGGAAATCGCGATACTCGAAAATGCCGTTCGCCGCGGCCTGTACCGTCGAGCCGCTTTGGTCGAGCGTGAAAGCCAGCGTGGGCTTCAGGATGGTATCGCCGACAGCAGCGGTTTCGCTGACGTTGATGTTGTCGTTGTGCTCGATGGCGAGACCTGCGACGTACTCGATCTGGACGCACGGCGCGCTCGACCACACCATCGAGAACAGACACAGGGTCCATGCATGCGAAGCCCGGAACGCCATAACACTCCCCCTTGTCTACAGTGAAACGGCCTGCGATATCCTCGCGCCGTCGTGTTGCCCAATGCCTGCGGCCAGCGTGTCCGCGGATCGATCCTGCCGCCCACGCCACTGGCTTCCGGATTGCCGGTCGCGGTCCGCTGCTTGTCGCATGGCATCGCGATCCAATGTCGCGCCGGATTCAGGGCGCGTGGTTGAAAACCACCCCGGCCAACTTGGCCGGGTCGAAATTCGCGATGGCCTTGGTTACCGCCTGCGGCGTGTCGCGCCCATACCCGACGACGAGGACGATGAGATCGACGAGATCCGCGAGAATGCGCGTATCCGGCGAACTGTTCACCGCAGGGCCATCCAGGAACAGGTAGCGATCCGAATAGCGGCTGCGCAACGAGTCGAGCACGGCGCGCATGCGGAACGACGAAAAATACTCGGCGCTCATTTCGCGCTGCCTGCCAGCCGGCATCAGGCGCAGGCGCGGAATACCGGTGTGGTAAAGAATTTTCTCCACACCGAGCGAGGGATGTTCGAGGTAATCGATCATGCCGCCATTGGCGGGATTGACGCCCAGTGCGGCGTGCTGGGTCGGGTTGCGTACATCGCAGTCGATCAGCAATGCCGTCTTGGCTTCGTCGAACGCGAACGCCGCGGCGAGGTTGCGCGCGACGAAGCTGCCGCCGGAACCGTGACTGACCGAGGCGACGAGGGTGACGAAATTCGCCGCTCCGCCGAGGGCGAGCAGGCGCGTGCGGATCTCGCGAAATGCGTCAGCCTGCACGCGGCGGCTGCCGTCCTGGTGGATGATGCGTCGCTCTTCGAGCGTGCGCGCGGGCAGGGTGCGCGGCTCGACGATGCGTGCGATCGAACGGCTCGCATTCGTGCGGAACGCAAGGTCGGCCGATGTCGCGAGCGAACCGCTGCCATCCTGATTCTGGTCGTTGTCGGAAGGCGAGTTCGTCATCGCGTCAATCGATACCAGTAGGTGAGCGCAAATGCGGACGCCGTTGCAAGCAGCAGCAACGCCGAAAAAGCCAGGCGCGCGGTTTCGCCGCGACGTTCGCGGCGTGTCGAATACACGGGCACGGATGCAAGCACCGGCACGCCCGCGATGCGTTCAAGCTCGTCCACCGAGCGCAAGCGGGTGTCGAAACGCGCGACCAGGAACAAAAGACCCAGCGGAAGCACGAGCCCGAGCCCGAGACCCGCAGCCGCGAAGTGGATCGTGCTCAAGCCGGCCGGCCGCAGCGGTTTCGCCGCCGGCTCCTGGATGCGGAACGTCAGGCCGCGGCCTTCGGCATCCAGATTCATCGATACGCGCGCATTCTCGCGCCGCTTCAGCAGATCCTGATAAATGTCGCGGTTGACGTCGTAATCGCGCGTGAGTTCGGCCAATGCGCTTTCCGAAGCGGCGATGCGACGGCTGCGGTCCAGTTCGCTGTTGAGCAGCGACTCGGTCGCGCTCATGCGCGATTCGTTGGCGGCAATCTGGCGACGCACGTCGGCGGCCTTGCTGCGCAGTTCCGTGTAGAGCGGATTGAACTGCGAGTTCTGGTCGATCGCGGTGGTGGTTCCCGAATTCTTCGCCTGCAGCTTGCGCTGATCTTCTGCGGCCAGTTGCGCGCGCAGATCCTCGATCTGGTGACGCAGGCGAATCACGTCCGGATACTGTTCGGTGTAATTGAGCAGCAGCTTTTCCAATTGCGCCTGCAGCTCGGCCATCTGCGCGCGATAGACTCCCGAACGCGTCTGCACCGCCGTGACTTCCGATTCTCCGGAGAGCTGGGATACCAGCGCCGATTCCGTCGAATGAAGTTCCATCACGTTCATGCGCGTTTGCTCGACGGCCGAACGCAGCACGCCGATGCGGCTGTTCGTGTCGGCCTCGCTGCCCGGATGCGCATCGACGTTTTCGGCACGGTATTTCTTCAGGTTTTCCTCGGCGTCGGTCAGCTTGTGGTGATACGCCTCGACCTGGCTGTCGATGAATTCGTAGGCTTCACGACTCTCGGTTTCCTTGGCGGCCAGGCTCTCCTTGATGAAGAGATCGGCGAGACGTTCGGTCACCTTGAGAGCGCGGTTCGGGTCGGCATCGCGATAGGCGATATGGATCAGGTTTTCGCGCGGGCTGGTGATCTGCGTCCGTGCCTTGATCCCCTCGCGCAGCCGGTCCTGCTGGAACGGATCGAGCTTCGTCGGATCCCAACCGCCGCTCATGAGGATTTCGTCGAGAATGGCGCGACTGAAGATGACCTGCTTGGCGATGGTCGTGCGATCGGCCGTTCCGGTCGCGACCGCCCGTCCTTCGAGCAGCGGCTGAATGATGTCGCTCTTCTGCGCCAGGATGGTCGTCGACGAGGAATAGTTCTTCGGCCAGACCAGTCCGCAAACCAGGCCGGCCATCGCGATCGCGACGAACATGACGGTCAGCGCCAGCGCGTGTCGCCGCGCTTGCGTGAAGATGATCGGTACGAGCTCGCTGGGCGAGGCCAGGGTGCCGCTCATTTTCCGGCCTTCGATTCCGTCAAAATGCGCGCTCGGGAACCGTGATCACGTCGCCCGGCTGCGCCTCGTAATTGTTCGACAGGTCACCCTTCTGCAGGATGCGGTCAAGCCGGATCGCATACGCATGCGAGCCGCTGGCGTCCTTGCGGTACAGCTCGGTGCGGTCCGTCGCGGCGAATTCGTTCGCGCCGCCTGCTGCCAGCACCGCATCGAGGACCGTCATGCCCTGGCGATAGGGCACCGAAATCGGCGTGCGCACCGCGCCCGTCACGCGCACGCGCGACAGGTATTCGTGGCTGCGTAGCTGATCGACGATGACCGTGACCTGCGGGTCGCGCACGAAGGTTGCGAGTCGCGTCTTGATGTCGGCGGAGACTTCTTCGGGCGTCTTGCCACCGGCCTCGACATCCCCGACCAGAGGCACCGAGATCTTGCCGTCCGGCCGCACCGGCACGGTGACGTTCAAATCCGGGTTCTGCCACACCGCGACCTTGATCGAGTCGTCCACGCCAATGCGGTATTCCTTGACCGCCTGCGCTTCGGGGTTGACGGTGGGTGCCTCGTTCGAGCTGTGTCCTCCGGTGGCGCACGCTCCGAGCATCGATATTGAAAGCAGGATCAATAACTTGGCGATGTGCTGCATGGCCGAACCCTCCCAGGTGACACGGCGGAAAGTGTGAAATCTATCACAACATTGAAATTGCGGCGGTGCATCAGACGGAGTAGTGGCGACGGTACCAGTCGACGAACCTGCTCACCCCGATCTCGATGGGCGTGGCAGGAGCATAGCCGGTGTCGGCGGTCAGTTCGGCGACATCGGCATAGGTGTCGGGGACGTCTCCTGGCTGCAGCGGCAAGAGGATTTTTTCGGCCTTGCGCCCGAGGCATTCTTCCAGCACTTCGATATACCGCGCCAGCTCGACCGGCTGGTTGTTGCCGATGTTGTAGACGCGGTACGGCGCGGACGATGAGGCTGCGCTCGGATTCAGCGCGTCGAACGTCGGATCGGGTTTCGGCGCGCGATCGAGCGTGCGGATGACGCCTTCGACGATATCGTCGATATAGGTGAAGTCGCGCGTGTGCTTGCCGTTATTGAATACTTCGATCGGCTCGCCGGCGAGGATCTTGCGCGTGAACAGGAACAACGCCATGTCCGGCCGCCCCCACGGCCCGTACACGGTGAAAAAACGCAGGCCGGTGGTCGGCAATGCGTACAGATGGCTGTAGGTGTGCGCCATCAGCTCGTTCGCTTTCTTCGTCGCGGCGTACAGGCTTACCGGATGGTCGACTGGATCGCGCACCGAAAACGGCAGTTTGCGGTTTGCGCCGTACACCGAACTCGACGACGCATACACGAGGTGCTCGACGCCGCCGTGGCGGCAAGCTTCGAGCACGTTGATGAAGCCGACCAGATTGCTCTCGATGTAGGCGTACGGATTCTCGATCGAATAGCGCACACCCGCCTGCGCGGCGAGATTGACCACGCGCTGCGGTCGAAAATCGGCGAAGGTTTTTTCCAGCGCAGGCCGGTCCTCGAGCGACGCGCGCACGAAGCTGAAATTCGCATGCGGCGTCAGTTTGGCGAGGCGCGCTTCCTTCAACGACGGATCGTAGTAGTCGTTGACGTTGTCGTAGCCGAGCACTTCGTCGCCACGCGCGAGCAGGCGTTCGCTCAGGGTGGAGCCGATGAAGCCGGCGGCGCCGGTGACCAGAACACGCATTCCATTCTCCGGATTGTCGAACTACAGGCGGTCGTCGACCTTGTCGCGCGGCAACACCTGCTTGACGTCGAACAGCACGCAGCCCGGCTTGCCGAGCGCGCGGATGCGCTCGACGCCGAGCTCGATGAACTGGCGATGGGCGACCGCGAGGATCACCGCGTCGTAGCTTCCGGGCACCAGCTCGGAAACGAGGTCGAAGCCGTATTCGTGGCGTGCTTCGTCCGCGCTGACCCAGGGGTCGTGGATGTGGACGTTCGCGTGATAGCTCTTGAACTCGCTCACGACATCGACGACGCGCGTATTGCGCAGGTCCGGGCAGTTTTCCTTGAAGGCGAGACCGAGCACGAGGATGTTTGCGCCGGCAGTGTGGATGCGCCGTTGCGTCATCAGCTTGATCACGCGCTGCGCAACATGCTGGCCCATGCCGTCGTTGATGCGGCGGCCGGACAGGATCACTTCCGGGTGGTAGCCGATCTGCTGCGCCTTGTGGGTCAGGTAGTACGGGTCCACGCCAATGCAGTGGCCGCCGACGAGGCCGGGCCGGAACGGCAGGAAGTTCCATTTGGTCCCGGCTGCTGCGAGCACTTCGCTGGTGTCGATGCCGAGGCGATGGAAAATCAGCGCGAGTTCGTTTACCAGCGCGATATTGAGATCGCGCTGGGTGTTCTCGATGACCTTCGCCGCTTCGGCGACACGGATGCTGGATGCCTTGTGCGTGCCCGCGGTAATGACCTGGCGGTAGAGCGCGTCGACGAAGTCCGCGACGTCGGGCGTCGAGCCCGAGGTCACCTTCATGATCGTCTCGAGGCGATGCTGCTTGTCGCCGGGATTGATGCGTTCTGGGCTGTAGCCGGCGTAGAAATCGACGTTGAAGCGCAGACCGGACTCGCGCTCGATGATCGGCACGCAGACCTCTTCGGTCGCGCCCGGATACACGGTCGACTCGAACACAACGACGCCGCCGCGACCGATCGCGCGGCCGACGGTACGGCTCGCGGCCTCGAGCGGCGTGAGGTCCGGGCGCTTGGCGTCGTCGATCGGCGTCGGCACGGTCACGATGAACACGTTGCATCGCTTGAGATCCGCCGCGTCGGCGCTGAAACCCAGTTGCGGCGTCGCCTTCAGTTCGTCCGGCGTCAC
>JBDSBK010000347.1:0-2874 GCA_039921645.1 Dokdonella sp. | reverse complement strand
GGTAGGTATGGCGTCGCTCGATGTCATCCCGCCCCAAGCATTGCGGCTGAAGCCGCTCCCACAACTCCGTCACTCCGACGAACAGCGGCGGACCCTCCGTGTGAAAAGCGCTCTGTGGCAGCGGCCGACGGAGTGTCGATCTCCGGCGATACTCAACCTCCACCACCGAAAAGATCCCGAATGAAAGGTGCAGTAGGATGATGATGTGCGACCCATTCAGAGGAAGACCAAGGCGTGAAAACGATGGCGCGATGTGCAACCTCAATATTCCTGCTCGCGCTCGGAGCATGTGCGCACGCGCCAATGGACAGTGCGGCAGCAGCGAAAGCCTCCAACTACACGGTCGGCGCCACGTATGCCATCGCAGGTGAAGGCCGCTGGGATCTCCTGGCCGTCGACCCCGAACAGCACCACCTCTTCCTCAGCCGCAGCGATCACGTGCAGGTGGTCGACACCCGCAGCGGCCAATCCGTTGCGACGCTCTCCGGTACGGATGGCGTGCACGGTTTCGCCATCGCGCCTTCGTTGCATCGCGGGTTCGCGACGAATGGTCGCGCCAATACGGTGACCGAGTTCGATCTGGTCACCTTGCAGCGCGTGCGCGATATCAAGGTGAGTGGGCAGTCGCCGGATGCGGCGTTGTTCGATGCGGTGTCGGGGCGGGTGTTCGTGTTCAATGCGAAGAGCAACAACGCGTCGGTGATCGATCCGGCGAGTGGTGCGGAGGTTGCGACGATCGCGTTCGAGGGCAATCCGGAGCTCGCGGTCAGCGATGGGCGCGGGCATGTGTTCCTCAACATCGAGGACAAGGCGCAGTTGGTCGAGATCGATGTGAAGTCCATGCAGGTGACGCACACGTGGAAGTTGGCGGGTTGCGAGGAGCCGACGGGGTTGGCGATGGACGTCGCGCATGCGCGCTTGTTCTCGGTGTGCGCGAATCGCACGATGGCGATTACCGATGCAGGCAGCGGTCGTCAGGTTGCGCGCGTCGCGATTGACGAGGGTCCGGATGGGGCCGAGTTCGATGTTCAGACGCAGAACGTGTTCAGTCCGAATGGCAAGTCGGGCACGTTGACGGTGGTGCATGAGGACGACGCGGAGCACTTCCGCGTGGTGCAGACGCTGGCAACGCAGACCAGCGCGCGCACGATCGCGCTCGATCCGACGACGCATCGTTTGTATCTGCCGGCTGCGCGCTTCGAGCCGCAGGCGGAGGGCGCGAAGGGTCGGCCGCCGATGGTGGCGGGGAGTTTCAGTGTGTTGATGGTGGAGCGGAAGTAGGGCGCTTTGTTGTGGGTGAGGGATTGGGGTGTTTGCTTTTCGCTCGTCTGTCTGTTGGCTGCCGAGTGGCGCGACACCATCCCAACCCAACCTCGGGCATCCTGCCCGAGAGCCCGGTCTGCGCATTCCTGTGCAGCCGTTCGCCGGCGCGCGGCATGCCGCGCGACTGCGCCCGCAGGAGCGGGCGCGAACAGCGCAGCTGGCGCGTAGCGCGAGCGCCACGGATGGCGCGAGTCAATCCCGGCTCACCCTTTGAAGGGGAGGGCATTCGAGCATCGCGGCTTAAGCCGCTCCTACAAAAGAATACAGACCGCAGTTCGCTGCAAAGGCCGATTCTCCGGGAACTGATTTTGTGGGAGCGGCTTAAGCCGCGATGCTTTTTGCCCCAGGGCGCAACACCATCCCCACCAACCCCCCTTGAAGGGGAGGGCTTTCAAACATTTTTCCCGCAGGCCACCTGGCTGCATTGCGCGGGTTCAGTGGTTCAACGTTTCCCTGTCCGACAGATTCGCAATCCGATGCGCCCACACCTCCGGCGTCTGCGGTTTGACGAAGACGCCAGTAACGGAGGGATGCGCGTTCTTGATCGCGAGTTCGATGCGGTGGATGCAGGCTTCGATTTGCGGGGTGGTGAGCGCATCCTCGAATTCCGCGCTGAGCGCGGCGATGACGTTCGTGGGGCCGAGCTGGATGGTGATCACGCCGTTCGCGGTGCGCACGGCGGGGTCTTCGCCGGCGATGCACAGGATCGCGTCGCGGACGTGCGGGTGGGCGGATTCGCCGAGCAGCAGGGCTTTGGTTTCGCGCGCGAGCAGCAGCGAGGAAACCGCGAGCACGCCGCCGATCGCGATGGAGGCGACGCCGTCGTACATCGGCTTGTGCAGCAGGTGGCTCGCGCCGATGCCGGCGAGTGCGATGAGCAAGCCGATCAGGGCGGCGCTGTCTTCGATGAGCACGGTGAACGTGGTCGGGTCCTTGCTGCGGCGGAAGGCTTCGAAATAACCGAGTTTGCCCTTGCTCGCGCGGAAGGCGCGCATCGCGATGATCCATGACACGCCTTCGAACAACAGCGACGCGACCAGCACGACATAATTCACCAGCGGTCGTGTGATCGGCTCCGGGTGCTGCAAGCGGCTGACGCCTTCGTAGATCGACACGCCCGCGCCGAGCGCCAGCACGAGCAGCGCGACAATGAAGGCCCAGAAATAGAGTTCGCGTCCATAGCCGAACGGATGGCTGCGGTCCGCCGGTTTGTCGGCGCGCGCGTTGCCGTAAAGGAGCAGACCTTCGTTGATGCAATCCACGAGCGAATGCACGCCTTCGCTCATCATTGCCGAGCTGCCCGTGACGAACGCCGCGACAAATTTTGTTGCGGCGACCGCGATATTGCCGGCGAGCGCAGCGAAGATGACGCGCTTGTGCGAGGTGCGTTGCGGCATCGTTGATTTTACGAGGTGGAAATGCGTGGACGGATCGATCAGGGCGCCATCGTGCGTGATGGCGCCCCGATCTGCGCGGCGCGTCAGGCGAGTGTGCGCAGCTTCGGCTCTCGACTCCACTGGCGGGTGCGGGCGGCGGCGATGAACGCCTTCG
>JBDSBK010000346.1:0-4672 GCA_039921645.1 Dokdonella sp. | reverse complement strand
GCGAGTCCGCGGGCGCGGGCGAAATACCCGTGACGGGTGGCGATGACGGCGTTCACCGGTGGATTGTGCCATCTGCGCGCGCGCGCAATGACGCGCGGACGCTGTGCCCTCAGCTGTCCGTCTTCTGACCTCGCTGCAGCGGCAGCCGGATTGCAACTTCCAGACCGCCATCTTCCGGATTGCGCGCGACAATGCTGCCGCCATGCCGCTCGATCGCCCGGCGTGCGATCGCGAGCCCGAGACCGGTGCCGCCACTGCTGCGCGTGCGGGCGTTGTCGGTGCGATAGAACGGTTCGAAGATGCGGCTGAGTTCGGCTTCCGGCACACCCTGGCCGCGGTCGCGCACGCCGATCAGTGCATCGCTGCCATCCCGTGTCAGCCGCACGCTGACCGTGCTGCCCTGCGCCGTGTAGGCGAGCGCATTGCGGATCACGTTCTCGAATGCGCTGTAGAGCGCGGAGTGGGATCCGACCAGGGTCAGGCGTTCGCATTCCGCGAGCACCACCTTGCGTCCACGCGGCGCACCTTCGTAGTCGGCGTTGGTGATCACGTCTTCGAGCAAAGTGTCGAGCGCAATATGGTCGCGCGCGGCGCCCGTTGCGGTTTCCAGGCGCGACAGCTCCAGCGCCTGCGCGAGCATCGCCTCGAGTCGGTCCGACTCGCACTCGATGCGGTCGAGCGATGCGTTGACCTGGGCCGCATCGCCGCCGCGCGCAAGTTCGAGCGCGACGCGCTGGCGCGCGAGTGGGGAACGCAGTTCATGCGAGACATCGCGGACCAGACGGCGATGGCTCTCGACGAGGGCCTTGATGCGCTCGGCCATCGCGTCGAATTCGGATGCGAGCGACGTGATCTCGGCGCTGCGCCCGAAGCGCAGGGGACCGACACGCGCGTCGAGATCGCCCTCGGCGAAGCGCCTCGTGCTCGAACGTATGCGCTGCAATGGCGCGGCCACGTACCAGGCAAGAAGCATCGCAAACAAAGCGCTGACGATCATCGCGACGCCGATGTTCGACCAGAACCAGCCTGGACGCCGCGACAGCAGACGCGAGAAGAAGCTGCCTTCGCGCGCCGCGACTGCCGCGTATGGCGGGCCATCCTTCGCGCGGATCACGCGCGCGCGCAAGCGTTCGCCGCCCTTGGTCGGTGGCACCCCTTCGATGCCGTTCGGCACGTCCGCGAGCACGTCCTGCGCGGCTGTGCGAACGGCGTCGGAGGTATCGCGTCCGAGCATTTCGTGGCCATCCGCAGCGATGACGTAGACCCCGACCGGGCCAAAGCCTGCCGCGGTGCGCAGCCATTGCCGGGTCGCGTCCTCACCTTCGTGGCGCAGTTCGTGCGCGGTACGCGAGAGCAAATCGTCCATCGCCGCTTGCAGGCGCGTGATGTCGAGTCCAGGGATCTTCTCGGTCTCGAAATTGCTGGTCGCGATCCACGCGAACGCAATCAGCACGACCACCGTCGCGAGCCAGAACGCGGCGAAGATGCGCCAGAAAAGGCGCCGCATCATGAAGAAGCCCTTTTCTTCATGAAGGTGAAGACGTGCGCTTGCGGACCATGGGTCCGCGCCCCGATGAACGCCCGAAAGCTGTGCCTGAAGGCCAGTGGAGTCGGGTGGTGTTGGCAAGCTTCAGCCCTCCCCTTCACGGGGAGGGTTGGGTGGGGATGGTGCTGCAGTGCAGCCACAAGAAAAAATCGGCACTTTCGATAACCAATAAGGCCGAGCTCGGGAAAACTTGAAATGGCACGCAGCGATGGCGAACGCCATCCCCACCCCCGCCCTACCCGTGAAGGGGACGGGGCAGAAGCACGCTCTCGCTTCAACGAGGAGGAGGCAGGAGCGAAAACCGCCGGAGCGCAAACGTTCAAGCCGCGTTTTCGAGTTGGCGCAGCAGATAGCCGCTGCGATGGATCGTGGTGATCGGCGAACTGCCATCCGGCGCATCGCCGAGCTTGCGGCGCAGGTTCGACACGTGCACGTCGATCGAGCGATCGAACGGTCCGAGGGCGCGGCCGAGCACGGTCTGCGAAATTCGCTCCTTGCTGACCACGCGACCCGCTTCGCGCAGCAGCAGCACGAGCAGGTCGAACTCGGTCGCGGTCAGCGCGATCGCATGGCCATCGACGCTGACGCTGCGTGATGCGGCGCGCAGCCAGATCGGTCCGTTGCGCAGGTCGGTCAGCGTCTCGCCGCCTTCGCCGCGCGCGCGCCGCAACACGGCGCGCAGGCGCGCTGCGAGTTCGCGCGGATTGCAGGGTTTGGGGATGTAGTCGTCGGCGCCGAGTTCGAGGCCGAGGATGCGGTCGATGTCCTCGCCTAGCGCGGTCAGCATCAACACGGGCATCGCCGATTCACGGCGCAGCTCGCGCAACGCGTCGAGGCCGGAGCGCCCCGGCATCATCACGTCGAGCACGAGCGCGTCGAATGTTTCGGCGCGCGCAGCTGCAAGCGCACTGTCCGCGGTATGCGCAAGGACGACGTCGAAGCCTTCACGCGACAGGAAATCACGCAGCAACTGCGCGAGTTCCTCGTCGTCGTCGGCGAGCAGGATGCGGTTGTGGCTCATATGTAAAGCATAGCTCCTGATTCCCCGCGCGAATGGCGCCTTTTCGCGGAGCTTGCGCGTCTTTGCAGCGATTTACGTCAGCGGCCCGACGGAACCAATGATGGATTTACATCAATTTGGACAATCGCAACAACGCGCGCGAGACCGTGCTGATAGCTTGCCTGCCTATGCGTTTTCCATTGGCGGAGTGCGGCATGCGCCTGATTTCGGGTTTCACCACGGCGCTTCTGTTCTGCGCGTTCGCGCATGCTGCCGATGCACCGTCTGCCATGTTCGGCCGCTGGACGTTCGATGCGACGCTGAGCAAGGGCGGCGATGTTTTGGGTGACGCGGCGAGCGGCGCCGGGAGTATGCAGCCCGCTGGCACCGGACATGCGCACGGTACCGGCGCTCGCCACGGCGGCGGCATGGCCAGCAGCGGCGGAGGTGGAGGCGGCGGCCGCCATGGTGGTCGTCATGCCGGCGAATTTGCAGGCGCGAATGCGAGCGGCAGTGAACGCGAAAGAGAAAAGCACGAACGCGGCCTGGCGCGCCTGTTCGCCACCCAGCTCACCATCCTCGCGACATCACGGCGAATCCGCTTCGACGATGGCGAACGCCCGATCGAACTCGACATGGATGGCATGAACCTCAGCGGTGCCGGCGTTGGCGGTACCGTCGCGCTGACGGCCACGGTGCCGGAATTGGTCATCGAGACGCTCACCGATTCAGGCGACGCATTGCAGGAACGCTATCGGCTCAGCGATGACGGCGCGCATCTCGAATTGCACGCAAGCCTGAAGCATCCCGGCACCGATGCCGCACGCGACATCCTGCGTGTGTTCGATCGCGCGACGGTGGCGACGAATCGGAATGCCGTGTCCGTGCAGTCACCCGTGCGATGACGTGATGCAGCGAGTGCAGCCCGGCGAAGCGATGCATCGTCCGCAAGGCCGCGAAAGCGATGCGCGATCGGGCGTCGACGATCGATCGTCGCGTGCTCGGACGCAGCGCACGTTTCTCGTCGGCTGCCAGCGTTCGGGAACGACCTTCCTGCAGGCGGCATTGTCGAGTCACCCGCGGATACTGTCGATTCCGGAAACCGCATTTTTCGAGCGAGCCTTGCCCGGTCGCATCGATGATCTGGTCAGGCGCTCGCTGAGCGGTGCCGCGATCGACGCTCGCCAGCGCGGTCGCGACTATCTGCGTGTCCAGCGACGCGTGCGACGCGCATTGCGCAGTGTCGCGGATGAGTTGGGCGTGGCGACCGGTACGCTCGGCCTGCATTTCGGATTGGGCGGCTACGTCGGCGAATTTGCCGGCCTGCTCGACACCGCGGCGCATGCGGGCGGTTGCCATGCGTGGCTCGAAAAAACGCCGAACCACGTGTTCTATCTCGACGTGATCGAGCGCCATCTGCCACAGGCACGTTTCATCCACCTGCTGCGCCGGGGCGAAGATGTGGTCGCTTCCGCGGTGGATGCGTCGATGCGCTACGCCGGCTACGGCGACGGCCGCGTGTTCTGGCGCGGCGTCCCCTGGTGGGTCGCCTGCTGGAACGCCGCGGTGGCCGCTCACGTGCAGCATGCGGGTCGCGCCAATCACTGCATCGTTTTCTACGACGATCTGCTACGCAATTTTGCCGGAGAGTACGCACGCCTGTGCGCGTTCATAGGCGTCGAACCTGTCGACGCGCGGCTCGGCGCGCACAAGCGCATAGCCGATCTGGGCAATGAACCGTGGAAAAACGGCGCCCTTAGCGGGCAATTGATTCCGGCGACGCCGAAATTCGACGCGCTGTTCGGGCCGGACGTACGCAGCTGGATCCGCACCCAGCTCAGCTGCTACGACGAAGTCCGCGAGATGCTGTGCGGGCGCATTGCCTGCGGCAGCGAACGCTGAGCGCGTTCGCGCCGCCGTCGATCGTTACTCTTCGGCTGCCACCGTGCGCAGTCCATCCGCGGCGCTTGGTACGGCCATCGAATCGCTTGCGTGCGTTGCCGACAGTTTCTTCATCAAGGGCAGCAGCACGATCGCCAGGACGGTTCCACCGACGGCGAGCAGGCCGAGGTTGTTGAACAACTTGGTATAGATCGCGAGGCTTTCGAGCGGATCCTTGATGTCGC
>JBDSBK010000345.1:0-4805 GCA_039921645.1 Dokdonella sp. | reverse complement strand
TACCAGTGCCGCAAGCTCGCGTTCGACATGGGTCTCAACGCGAAGCAGGCGAACCAGCTGACCAAGATCATGCTCGGCCTGTACAAGCTGTTCAACGAAAAGGACCTCGCCCTCGTCGAACTGAATCCGCTCGCGATCATCGCATCGGGCGACCTGATGGCGCTCGACGGCAAGGTCAACTCCGACGACAACGCCGAGTTCCGCCATCCCAGGCTCGCCGCTATGCGCGATCTCAGCCAGGAAGACGCGGCGGAAGCGGCTGCGGTCCAGCACAACCTCAACTACGTGACGATGGACGGCAACATCGGTTGCATGGTCAACGGTGCCGGCCTCGCGATGGCGACGATGGACGTGATCAAGCTTGCAGGCGGAGAGCCGGCGAACTTTCTCGACGTCGGCGGTGGCGCGACCAAGGAGCGCGTGACCGAAGCATTCAAGCTGATCCTGTCGTCGGACAAGGTGCAGGCGATCCTCGTCAACATCTTCGGCGGCATCGTGCGCTGCGACCTGATTGCCGAGGGCATCATTGCCGCGGTCAAGGAAGTGGGTCTGAAGATTCCGGTGATCGTGCGCCTGCAGGGCACGAACGTCGAAAAGGGCCGTGAGTTGCTTGCGAATTCCGGTCTCGCGATCACGTCCGCGGACGACCTCAACGACGCCGCGCAAAAAGCCGTCGCGTCGGTGAAGGCCGCCTGACAAAAATATCCGTAGGAGCGGCTTCGGCCGCGATGCTCTTCATCCAGCGTCACAAGAAGAAGCGTCGCGGCTGAAGCCGCTCCTACACGACCTTATCGAGGATCGATCCATGAGCGTTTTGGTCAACAAGAACACCAAGGTCATCACCCAGGGCTTCACCGGCCAGCAGGGTACGTTTCATTCCGAACAGGCGCTTGAGTACGGCACCAAGCTTGTCGGTGGCGTGACCCCGGGCAAGGGTGGCAGCCAGCACATCGGCCTTCCGGTCTACAACACCGTGCTCGATGCGGTGAACGACACCGGCGCCGACGCCTCGATGATCTTCGTACCGCCGCCGTTTGCGGCCGATGCGATCCTCGAAGCGGCGGATGCGGGCGTGCGCGTGATCGTCACGATCACCGAAGGCATTCCGGTGCTCGACATGCTGCGCGTGAAGAACGTCCTCAAGGGTTATCCGGACGTCGTGCTGATCGGGCCGAACTGCCCCGGCATCATCACGCCGGGCGAATGCAAGATCGGCATCATGCCGGGTCATATCCACAAGCCCGGCAAGGTCGGTATCGTTTCCCGTTCCGGCACGCTGACGTATGAAGCGGTCTTCCAGACGACCAATGTCGGTCTCGGTCAGTCGACCTGCATCGGCATCGGCGGCGACCCGATCAACGGCCTCAGCTTCATCGACTGCCTGAAACTTTTCCAGGACGACCCGCAGACCGAAGGCATCATCATGGTCGGCGAGATCGGCGGCAGCGCCGAGGAAGACGCGGCCGACTTCATTGCCGAATACGTCAGGAAGCCGGTCGTCGCGTTCATCGCCGGTGCGTCGGCTCCGGCCGGAAAGCGAATGGGCCATGCCGGCGCGATCATTTCCGGAGGCAAGGGCACCGCGGCGGCGAAGTTTGCCGCGCTGGAGAACGCGGGCGTGACCACGGTCAAATCGCCGGCCGATCTGGGCAAGACGCTCGCCGCAATGATGTAAGGCACGCAACCTGCCTCCGACCGCGATGCCGCCCGGATTTGTGGCGCATCGCGGTGGGATCGCGGCCTCGATGGCAGGCGCTGGACGCAGCCGTTCCTCCCGATTTCTGCTGGCGTTGTCCCAAACAGCCGCGAAACAGCGTTTAAGGCGTGTAGGATGGCCGCGACGTCGTGAGCTGACCGGGGAGGGGGCATGCGTCGTTCCATCATGTTGTCGTTGGCAGCGGCTGTCGCTGCCATGCTGCCGGTCCAGCCATCGGCACAGACGTCGAACGGCAGGTCGCAGGACGGCGTTCCGTCCGTCACCGATCCTTCGATTCCGTTGAGCTACGTCGGCAACGACGGCAGCATATCGCTCGGTATCAACAGCGAAGGCGAGACCGAAGGTCAGTTGCTCGGTGTATTCGCGCGCAACAACGAACGCGCCCTCGTCGGCCAGCTCTGGTGGGATCGCAATGGCGCCGGTGGCTTGCAGTCGGACTTTAACTGGCTGTGGGGCATGACGGCGATCGAGGCGCGCGAGCGTCCCGACGACGTGACCGTGGCGCGCCTTTCGTTCGCGCTCGACCAGAACGCGGAACATGATCGCAAGGCCACGCTTGGTTTCGGCATCGAGCGACGCGACTACTCACTCGAGGGATATCTGGCACGCGGCATCAGTTCGGCGCGCGCGGGTGGCAGTTCGCTGCACAACGACATTGCCACCGTCAACGGCAACGATACCATCGGCAGCTACACCCAGGTCGAGACGACCGCTGTCGAAACGCTGTTCGCGAGCAAGCCGTATGGCACCGAGGTCGGACTCCAGGTCAGTCACGTGTTCGAGCCGTTGGCGATGCGCGTGCACGGCGGCGCCAGCCTGCAGGACGGCGACGGTGCGCGTGCGAACACGTTTTCACTCGGACTCGATACGCCGCTGGGGACACGTGGTTGGGGTATGTCCGCGCTCGGCGAACATGTCAGTCGCCACGGTGGCCTGGATACGCAAAGCGACGATCGCCTGTCCGTCTTTTTACGCTACGAATTCGGCGGCCATGGTTCGTTCGTGCCGACCAGCCAGGTCGAAGATCCAGCCTGGATTTCGCGTTCACTGGGGCGCCCGTCCAGCGCGCATCCGCGCATCGTCGAGTCGTACCGCGTCACGCGTTCGAAGACGGTATCGGTGACGCGCAGTCCGAAGCAGTACACGAATCGTTTTCCGCTGCCGCACGACGACAACGCAAGCGCAGCCAACGGACAGGCGCTGACCCTCGACGTGCTGGCCAACGACAGCGATCCCGACGGCGATCCGCTCGTGCTGTCGGCCGTGACGGCGCCCGCCCATGGAACGGCGTCGATATCCGGTGCGCGCATCGTCTACACGCCGTCGAGCGGTTTTGCCGGCGCGGACAGTTTCCGCTACACGGTCAGCGATGGTCGGGGCGGGACGGCGACTGCAATGGTCACGATCGCGGTTTCGGCGGCGCAGGTAAATCAGCTGCCGCTCGCGCGCAACGACAACGCGACGGCTGCCTTTGGCCAGACGACGACGGTCGACGTGCTTGCGAACGACACCGATCCGGATGGGGACTCGCTTTCACTCGTCAGCGTCGGTGCACCGTTGCACGGCACGGCGGTGGTGTCCGGACGCAATGTGATCTACACGCCGGCGACCGGTTTCAGCGGCAGCGATCGCGTCACTTACACGATCAGCGATGGCCACGGCGGAACGGCGACCGCGATTCTCGTGGTCACGGTCGCGATGCGGCCGAACCGTGCGCCGGTGGCGCGCGCGGATACGGCTGCCGCAGCATTCGGGCAGCTCACCACGATCGACGTACTGGCGAACGATTTCGATATCGATGGCGATCCGCTCAGCGTGAGCGCCGTCACGTCGGCGGCGCACGGCACGGTCACGATTTCCGGATCGTCCCTGCTCTACACGCCAGTGGCGGGCTTTGTTGGGGTGGATACGTTCCGCTACACGATCACCGATGGCCGAGGCGGTGGCGCCAGCGCGCTCGTCACGATCAACGTGGCGCCGCTGCCGAACCGGCCGCCGATCGCGGTCGCCGATGCGGCGACGACGGCGTTTGCGCAACCCGTCACGATCAGCGTGCTCGGCAACGACAGCGACCCGGATGGCGACGCGCTCAGCATTGTCAGCTTCACGGCGCCGCAGCTCGGTACCGTCCTCATGTCGGGCAACACCCTGATCTACACTCCGGGAGTGGCCGGCGCCGCCGGCATCGATCGCTTCACGTACACGATCAGCGACGGTCGTGGTGGCACGGCGACCGCGGGCGTCACGGTCACCATCAGTACGGTGACGGACCAGCCGCCGCAAGCCGTCGACGATACGGCCAATACCGCATTCGGCCAGCCGGTCACGATTGCGGTTCTCGGTAACGACAGCGATCCGGATGGCGATGCGCTGAGCATCATCGGTGTCACCGCGCCGAATAGCGGAACCGCTGTCATTTCCGGCAACGTCGTGGTCTACACACCGCAGGCCGGATTCAGCGGAATCGATCGCTTCGCGTACACGATCAGCGATGGCCGCGGCGGTAGCGCCAGCGCATTCGTCACCGTGGTGATTTCAGCGGCCCCGAACCAGCCGCCGACAGCGGCGAATGACGCGGTGATAACGCCAGCGAACACGGCGGTGACGATGAACGTGCTTGCCAACGACAGCGATCCGGATGGCGATCCGCTCAGCATCATCGGCGTGACCCAGCCCGCCAACGGCACGGCGGTTGTCACGCCCAACGGCATCACCTACACGCCGAACTCGGGGTTCCTCGGCTTTGACCAGTTCACGTACACGATCAGTGACGGGCGCGGTGGTACGGCGACCGCTGCTGCCGCGGTGTTTGTCAGCGGATAGCGTCTGCGGGTTCCGGCAAGCGCCGGCCGACCGGAATGGTCCGCCGGCCGCATGCTCGACGGCCACGATGGCCAAACAACGAATCGTATGCGGCGCAATGCGTCGCATGAACGGTCCGCTACAATTGCTGCCCGCCATTTCGGCAGAGCGGCGGTTTGCGCAGATGTCCCCTGGAAAATGCGCAGACCCGCCCGCATCGAATGGTCCATCCATGCGCAACTGACCTCATGTCCAAGCTCAAGATCGCTCTCGCCCAGTTTGATTT
>JBDSBK010000344.1:0-5352 GCA_039921645.1 Dokdonella sp. | reverse complement strand
GCCTCCGGCAACATTTGACACTCGCGGAACAGGTCCTTGATGCGCAACCAGCGCGCATCGTCGTTCACGTCGCATGCCCCACATCCATCGCCTGGCGCAGGTACGCGCGTGCCAGTTCCCAGTCGTGCCGCACCGTGCGTTCATGCCGACCGAGTTCGTCGGCAATGTCCTGGAAGGTGAGGCCGGCGAAGAAATGCCATTCGACCAACTGGCCCAGATCCGGATCGCGCTCACTGAGCACGCACAGGGCCGCGTCGAGTTCGAGCGTCTGCTCTGCGGTCGAGGCGCCCAAATCGCAGGTGTTGATTTCAATGTGCTCGGCGCCGCCGCCGCGCTTCGCGCGCGTGCGATGGCGCGCATGATCGATGGTGATCTGACGCATCGCGCGCGCCGCGAGCGCGAAGAAGTGGCGACGATTCTCGATGTGGTCGACCTGACCTGCGCGCAGCTTCAGGTACAGCTCGTTGACCAGCGCCGTCGGCGACAGCGAGGAACCCTGCACGAGCGCGCTCTGGCGGCGCGCACAGCGCTTCAATTCGTCGTAGACGAGCGCGTAGGCCGCGTCCTGCGCCGTCGCATCGCCGGACCCGGCGGCATTCAACAATTCGGTGATTTTCGCCGCTGTGGCCATCGCCCGCTTTCGGCAGCCCGCAATCGACCCGAGCATACCAGTGCGGGCGCCTGCCGGCTTTGCGCTGGCAGCGGAGCTGCCGTTGCCACGCTTTCGCCGCTCCGGTACGCATCACACCCGGATTTCGGCGCAGTTGACGTACTGATGAAGGAATTCCGCAAAGCAGGCCTGTCCATGCGTCCGAGCAACCCCCGATTCGCACCACACCAATCGCATCGATTCACGCGTGCGCTCTTGTGCGCATGCGCGATCATTCTGCTGGGCGCCTGCGGCGCGGCACACGCGCATTATTTCTGCATAACGACCGCCGCGGAACTGCAGGACGCGCTGACGAAATCCTCCCTCGGCGGCCCGTACGACGCGGAAGACAACAGCCTGTTCCTGGTGCACGGGCTCTACAAAACCGGCGCGGTCACCGGCAACCAACCTTTCTTCTACTACGCGCCAACCTCGACGCACGACTTCACCATCATGGGCGGATACGCCGACGGCTGCAGCGCGCCCACGCGGCAAACGCCGGCCACTCGGCTCGACGGCGACGGCCTCACCGGCGTACTCGTGCTGCGCAGTGCCTACGGCGCCGTCTACGTGCGTGGCCTCACGCTGCAGAACGGCAACGGCAACCAGCTCGGCGCGGGCCTGCAGATCAACTACCTCGTGACCGTCAACAACTCGGTGGATGTTTACGACGTCATCGTCCGCAACAACCATTCGAGCGTCGATGCAGGCGGCCTGTACGTCTCCGGCGCCGGTGGCGGGACGCGCCTGTTCAACAACCTGATCACCGGCAACAGTGCCGACGGCAACTACGGCGCTGGCTACGTCGTCGGCTACGGCGCCTACAACGGCATCAACAACAACACGATCACGCGCAACACCGCCGCCGCGGCCAGCGGCGCGGTGGGCGGTCTGGCTTGCGGCGGCACCACGCCGTGCCAGATCGAGGGCAGCATCTTCTGGAACAACACGGCGGCCGGGCTTTACCTCAACGACAGCCTTGGCGTGCTCCACTACAACGATGTCGGCATGCTCGATGGACAGGCGCCCGCCACCAGCGTGGGCAACGTCAGCGTGAACCCGCAGTTTGTCGATCCCGACAACGGCGACTTTCATCTCGCCGGCGACTCGCCGTTGCTCGGAATCTGCCCTTACTTCGTCCACGCCAATGATCTCGACGAAAATCCGCCGACGCTCTCGGGCAGGATCGATCTTGGGCCCTACGAGGAAACGATCTTCATCGACGGCGTCGATGGAGGTTGAGCGTTTGCGCGGTCAGGCGGTGGCCAGCCGGATGTCCGGGCCGCTGCGATCCGCCTGCGCGACGCAGGCACGCACGACATCGAACAGCCGCCGCGTGCCTTCTGCCTTGGGCAGGACGGCATCGCAACCGACATCCAGCAAGGTGCGCAGTATCTGCGAGTCGCGCTCGACGCTGTAGCAGATCAGTGCGATGCACGCGTGGCGCGGATCGCGGCGCAAGCTCGCGACGATGTCGGCCGCGGTTTCGCCGCGCAGCCAGTAGTCGAGCACGATCGCGTGGCAGGGCCACAGGGTCAGCGTTTGCCAGAGCAGATCGCCGCCGCTGTCGCAACGCACCTTGCAACCGTGCGCTTCAAGCTCGGCGCCGATCAATTCCGCCTGGGCCGGATCGTCTTCGATCAGCAGCACGCGCAGCACTCTCGGCCGCGCCTCCGAAGCGTGGTCGACGGCACCGGCGCGCGCTTCGCCGAGACCTGCGATCACCGCGCGGACGGGTGCGACCAGCCGTTGGGCCAGATCCGCGGGCGCATCGCGCAGATCCGTCGGCGCGCCCTCCCAGCGTCGCAACAGACTGTCCGCCGAACACGCGAGTTCGCCCAGGTGCGCATACCCATAGGCTTGAGCTGAGCCGCACAGGCGATGCAGTTGCTGTTGCAGCTCGCCGCGTGCACCAGCGTCGGACGGCGCCGCGCTGAACGCAGCCCATGCCTGCGTCATGGCGCGCTGTTTCTCGCCGAGCGAGCCCGCATAGCGCTGGCGCAGCAGGTCGAAATGTTCGCTGGGTTGGTTCATCGTCGGCACACCGATCGTGCGGGCTTTTGCCGGCGCATAATGCCTTGTGGGTCGCAGGCGCGCGATTGCGTTCACGATCTTTCACGTCACCACACGCCCCGGTCATGCTTCCATGCGAAGGTAACCAGACCGCGCGCGTCCTTCACCCAGGAGAGTCCCATGAGCGAATTGACCAACCAGGTTCTCAGCCATCTGGACCCGTCCAGCATCGAAGCGATCGCGGCCCGGCTCGGCATCGATCCGGCGCAGGCGCAGGCCGCGATCCAGCAGGCGGTCCCGCTGGTGGTTGGCGGACTCGCCAGGAATGCGTCGACCGATGCGGGCGCGGACGCGTTGCACACGGCGACCGCCGATCACGCCGGCATGGATATCGGCTCGGTCCTCGGCAGCGTCCTCGGCGGCGGCGGCGGTGGCGGTGCGATCCTTGGACATATCTTCGGCAATCGCCAGGACCAGGCGGCGCAAAACCTCGGCCAGGCCAGTGGCATCGGCACGCAGGGCGCCGGTCAGCTCATGAGCATCCTTGCGCCGATCATCATGAGCGTGCTCGCCAACCGTACGCGGAATCAGGGACTCGGCGCCGGCGGACTCGGCGGCATGCTCGGGCGGGAATTGCAGAATCTCGGCCAGAGCGGCCATGGCGGCCTGCTCACTTCGGTGCTCGATCAGGACGGCGACGGCCAGCTTGGTCTTGGCGATCTGCTCAAGGCGGGTTCGAAGTTCTTCGGCACACGCCCGGCGTAACTGACTCTCTGCGGTGAAGACTTCCGTTGCGATGTGGCTAAAGCATCGCGACTGAAGTCGCTCCTACACTCCGCCGGTCGCTGCAGCACCCCAATTGTGTGCGCAACGCGGCGCGACGAACGCACGACGTCAGTGCGACCACTGCCATTGCACGCCGAGCATCAGCGTACGGTCCGGCGCCGGTTCGAAGTAACGGCCGTTCGCGTCGTTGACGATGACCGATCCCGCGTACGCGCGGTCGAACAGATTGTCGATGCGCGCGAACGTGCGCAGCTGACCCGATGTCATCTCGAACCCGTAGCCGATGTCGGCGGCAGCCACGACGTACGAAGGCGCGGCATCGGTGCCGAGATCGTTGACCGTGACCGCACCCACGTAGTCGCCTTGCAGCGATGCGCGCCAGCCCTGTTCCCGGCCCCAGCGCAACGCAACGTGCAGGTCGTTCTTCGGAATGCCCGGAATGCGCGCACCCGCGGCGACCGGCGTATTCGGTGCCGTGCACGGCGTGCCGGCGCAGGTCAGGAACGGCGAGCGGAACGTCGCGTCGAGCCAGGTGTACGCGAACTGCAGGCGCCACTCATCCGACAAGCGCATCGACAACGCGGCTTCGGCGCCATCGCGACGCGCCTTGCCGATGTTCTGGTACGTCGTTCGCCCACCCGCAGTGGTTGCCACGGCAAGTTCGTCGCGCGTATCGGCGCGGAACACGGCGACGTTCGCTTCGATGCCCGGCGCCGGGCGCAGCTTGAGCCCCAGTTCGCGATTGCGGCTGTGCGACGGCGTCAGACCGAACGCGAGGCCGGCGCCGCCATCGGCGCGATAGCCGAGTTCGTTGAATGTCGGCGTCTCGAAACCCTTGCCATACGATGCGTACGCATTGGCCCAGCTCGCGGCGCGCCAGAGCAGGCCGGCGACCGGCGTGGTGGCAGCGTAGTCGACGCGGCCGCTGTCGTTCGGATTCGACGCCGTGACGTAGCGATCGACGGAGTCGAACTTCACGTCGCTGTGGCGCAGGCCCGCGCTCAGCGACCACGCATCGGCGAAACGCCAGCTCGCCTGCACGTACTCGTCGAAATCGCTGACGGTGTCGTCTTCGTCGCGGCGCAATGTGCCGCGCACCCCGAGCGTGCTGCCGACGAAATTCTCGTAGCCGCGCCGCGCCTGGCTTTGGCGATCCCACGCCAGACCCGCCGCAATCTCGAACGGTCGCCCGCCAAGATCGCCACGCCAGGTCCAGCGCGCATCGCTGCCGCCATAGTCGCTGCCGAGATCGACGACACCGCCCGCATGCAGCGGATTGCCCTGCGTCGCCACCGGCACCGACAGGAATTGCGTGATGTCGCGCTGGCCGTAGTAACCGAGCACGCGAAGCGCATTGCCGCCGCCCAGATCCTGCTCGTAGATCGCGCCACCCTGGTTCTGGTGCACGCTCTTGCGCGTATCGAACTGCACGGCAGATGCGCTGACCTGGGTCGGGTCCGCATTGAACTGCGCATGCGTCAGGCCAAGCGGGTCCTGCGCATTCGGCAACGCTAGCGTGTTCACGAGCAGGGTCAGCTTGCCGCTGTCGCCGATCCTGAAACCGAGCTTCGCATTGCCGGACTCGCGCTTCGCTTCGCTGTGATCGCGATAACCGTCGGTCTGAAAATGGGTGACGTCGAGGTTGTAGTCGACCGGCCCCGACGCGCCGCGTGCATTCGCGCTCGCGCGCCACGTGCCGTAGCTCGCAGCAGCCATGCTGAAGTCGACTTCCGGTGGCTGCGAGCCATCGGCGGTGAATACCTGGATAACGCCGCCAGAGGAGTTGCCGTACAACGCCGAGAACGGCCCGCGCAGCACTTCGATGCGTTCGGCCGAGTCGAGATTGAAATGCGATACCTGGCCCTGTCCATCCGGCATCGTCGCCGGAATGCCGTCGGTGTACA
>JBDSBK010000343.1:0-4496 GCA_039921645.1 Dokdonella sp. | reverse complement strand
CCGGCCTCGGGCAAGCGCACGGATTCGGCGTGCTCCGGTGCGCGCGAACTGCCGTTCGCAACCGGCTATCCGCCAGCTGAAGAGGAAAATTGCCCTCTCGATCAGCTGCGCCAGTTCTTCGGCACGAGCGGCGGTTAAGGTCGACGTGCGAAAATGACGGCTTGTTTCGATTCGATCGCGCGAAGTGCGCGGTGACGATCCCTGCGACGCGCCCATCCCAACCGGACATCCCATGAATCTTCGTTTTGCCATTCTTTTCCTGAGTGCTGCCGCGACACTCGCTGCCTGCGCGCAGTCCGGCACGCCGGCGCCCGGCGTCAAGCCGAACCCGACTGCGGACACGGCGACCGCTTTGCATGCGATCCGGGCGGCCGGCGACGGCCTCGATTCGGCCGTGCAAGTGCATCCGTTGCGCGATGCGGCGATCGATGGTTTTCTCAAGAAGGCCCACGATGCCGAAGCCGCCCACGACGTTCCGTCGGCGATCACGGCGACCAACAGCGCGTTGAAATTGGCGCCGGATGCGCCGGACATCCTGCAATACCTGGCCGAGCTGCAGGTCGCTCGTGGCGACTGGACGCAGGCCGATGCGCTCGCGATGAAAAGTTTCTCGCTCGGCCCCAAGCTCGGCAGCCTGTGCGCGCGCAACTGGCAGACCATCGTCGAGGCGCGCACCGCAACCAACGACACGGCGACCGCGACGCAGGCGCAACTGCGCTTGAAGGAATGTCGCGTGGCACCTCGGTTGCGGATGTAACGGGGTATGCGTCGAAAGATGCGCGCCTTGTTCTGTGGTGGGGGCTGCTTCAGCCGCGATGCCTTTCCGACCGCCGCCACGAGCGAAGCATTGCGGCTGAAGCCGCTCGCACAGGGAATTCCCATAGCGGCCGCAGGGATTCTTCAACGATGACCAGCGTCGCCGAACTGCTCGGCGCCGACGGCCCGTTCGCGCGCGAGGTGCCCGGCTTTGCGCCTCGCGCCTCGCAGCAGACGATGGCGGCTGCGGTCGAGGAGGCGATTGCCGATCGGCAGATACTCGTCGCCGAAGCGGGCACGGGCACCGGCAAGACGTTTGCGTATCTCGTGCCTGCGTTGCTGTCGGGTAAGCGCGTGATTATTTCCACCGGCACGAAGACGCTGCAGGACCAGTTGTTCCATCGCGACCTGCCACGCGTGCGGCATGTGCTCGGTGCGCGCGTGTCGGCGGCATTGCTCAAGGGTCGCGCGAACTATCTGTGCCTGCACCGACTCGACCAGGCGCATCAGGAAGGTCGCTTCGCCAGTCGCGACCAGGCGTCGCAGTTGCACGCGATCCGCGCGTGGTCGCAACGCACGCTCGCCGGCGATCGCGCGGAACTGGCCGAGATCGCCGAAGACTCGCCGTTGTGGCCGCGCGTGACCTCGACGACCGAGAACTGCCTCGGCTCCGATTGCCCGATGTTCAACGACTGCTTCGTGGTGAAGGCCCGACGTGCGGCCCAGGAAGCGGACATCGTCGTGGTCAATCACCATCTGCTGTTCGCGGATCTTGCGATCAAGCAGGAAGGTTTCGGCGAGATCCTGCCCGGTGCGCATGCGTTCATCCTCGACGAGGCGCACCAGATTCCCGATCTCGCCGGACAGTTCTTCTCGGTCACGTTGTCGGCGCGTCAGTTGAACGAGCTTGCCGGCGATGCGCTCGCCGAATGCGCGAACGTCAGTGGCGCACTCGCTGCACTGCAACCCGTGCTCGAACCATTGAACAGCGCGGTCAAGCGATTGCGCCTCGCGCTCGATCGGCATCCGGCGAAGGGCGCATTCGTGCAGATCGAGTCGGACAACGAGGTCGTGCGGGAACTTGCGGAACTGCACGAGGCGCTTGCCGCGCTCAGCGCCAAACTCGAACAGCAGGCCGAGCGCAGCCGCGGCCTTGCCAGCGTCAGCGAGCGCGCGATCGAGCAGACCGCGAGGCTCGCGCACCTGACCGACAGCGGTGCGCGCGATGCGGTGCACTGGTACGAATTGTCCGCGCATGGGTTTTCATTTCATGCGACGCCGCTCGACCTGGCGCCGCCGCTGCGCGAGTTGCGCGCGCAGAGTCATGCGGCCTGGATCTTCACCTCGGCGACGTTGTCGGTCGCCGGTCGCTTCACCCATTTCTCGCGCCAGCTCGGGCTCGACGATCCGGTCGAGCTGTGCCTCGACAGTCCGTTCGATTTCGCGACGCAGGCGCTCGCGTACCTGCCGCGTGATCTGCCCGATCCTTCGGCGATCGATTATGTCGATCGCGTCGTCGACGCGGCGATACCGGTACTGCAGGCTTCGCGCGGTCGCGCGTTCCTGCTGTTCACGTCGCATCGCGCGTTGCGACGCGCGGCCGAGTTGCTGCCGTCGCGCGTTGATTTTCCGTTGTTCGTGCAGGGCACCGCGCCGCGCAATCGCCTGCTCGAAGCGTTTCGCGAATCAGGCAATGGCGTTCTCCTCGGAGCCGCGAGTTTCTGGGAAGGCGTCGATGTCGCTGGCGAAGCGCTCAGCGTCGTCATCATCGACAAACTGCCGTTTGCCGCACCGGACGATCCGGTCCTGGTCGCGCGCCTCGAGGCCTTGCGTGATGCCGGCGGCAATCCGTTTGCCGACTGGCAGGTTCCGGCGGCGGTGATCGCGCTCAAGCAAGGCGCTGGACGACTGATCCGCGATGTGCACGACCGCGGCGTGCTGATGCTGTGCGATCCGCGCCTGAGCACGCGCGGCTACGGCAAGTTGTTTCTTGCTAGCTTGCCGCCGTTGCCGCGCACGCGTGAACTCGCGGATGTGCAGTGCTTCTTCGGCGGGTGATCGGGAGCGGATTGCAGCGCTGGGCTGTCAATCGCCGGGCGTATATATTCCGCTGTCATTTCCCAGGGGCGAACGTCGTGCAAATGCTTTCTCGCGTTCTCGTCATGCGGTGTGCTTTTCTGGGCTGCCTATTGGCGTCGGCTTCTGCGTCGGCCTCCAATGAGTCGCTTTCTTTCAGAAGCACTCCCTCGGGTTCGATCGAAGCGATCGTTTCGGGGACCGACAGCATATGCGACGTTATTTTCCTGCCGTCCATTCAGGTCACGCTCGAAGGCGAAACGTTGACGATTACATCGCCAGACGGGCTCCGGTTCTGTCCAATACCCGGCGCGCCTCGCCCATACGAGGTCGCGACTGACCTTGGGATCTTGCGCGCTCAACGCTACGTCGTGGTCTGGAATCAGCCGATCGATGGGGGTGTGACTCATCAAGTGTCCGCTATTCTTGTTCCCTCAGCGATCGTAGGCGGCGCCGTGGCGATGTCCGCACCAACGCTGTCATGGTGGGGGCTTGCTGCCCTCGCGTTAGCGCTCGGTGCGTTCGCGATACGTCACAGGAACTTCACCCGTTCAAACATTTGATCAGTGCTTTTCTGTTCCAAAGGGCGACACCTCAACTGGCAAACGTGAAGCGCGGAGCGGATACAGCGCGCGGCGCAATCGAAAGTCGTCGAAGCGGTGGCAAGCGCACGCGGTCGGAGTCGATAGTGCGGACTGCTTTCGAGGCGCAAAAAGCAAGGGTGCTGCCCGCTCGCGATGCAACTATCAGTAGCGCGCGCGCCTGTGCTAGAACGGGCGCTATTCCTGCCTTCGTCACCCACTGCAATGTCCCACCCATCCGGCCGACCGCGGCCCAGCCATCGCCTCGGCGGTCTTCCGATCCATCTTGAGGTGTCGGCCGATCTCGGCACTCGCTTGCTCGAAAACGGCGAGGTCGCGCGCGGGCTGCGAGAGATCGGCCGGGCGCTGCTCGAAGCGCCCGAACATCCCGAGCTGCTGCGACTGCGTGCACTCGGTCTGATGCTGCAAGGCGAAGTCGGACAGGCACTCGAGTGCTATCACGAAGCAGCCCAACGCTGGCCCGAGGACGCATTGATCGCGTGCCAATTGGGCGCCGCGCTCGCACAGAACGGAGACATGCCCGCGGCTGAAGAAGCGTTTCGTCGCGCGATTGCGCAGGATCCGCTGCTCATCGATGGCTGGTACAACCTGGGCCATGCGCTGGATGCGCGCGCGGATACCGCAGGCGCTTGTCACGCGTTCGAACGCGTGTTGCAGATCCGCCCGGACCATCTGTCTGCACGAGTCCAGCGCGGTGAGATGCTGAAGATGCTGGGCCGGCTCGACGAATCGGAGCGTGAATTCCGCTTCGTTCTGTCGCGCGAACCCGATTCGGTTTCGGCCTGGGTCGGACTCGCGAACCTGAAGACGTTCCATCCGGACGACGCGGAGCTCGAGCATCTGTTGCGCTTGCGGGCGAGCGGCAAGGTGCCCGAACAGCGTCGGATCGATCTCGCGTTTGCGTGTGCGGCGCTTCTCGAACAACGCGGCCGTTGTGCGGAAGCGTATCCATTGTTCGTCGCCGCAAACGCAGGCAAGCGCAAGCAGGTGCGCTGGAATGCGCCGGCGGTGAGCGCGCTGGTGGATCGCATCCTGGCCGAGTTCATGCGGTTGCCGGACATC
>JBDSBK010000342.1:0-4468 GCA_039921645.1 Dokdonella sp. | reverse complement strand
CCGGCCTGACCCTCACCACCAACATGGCGCTCGTGTTCGCGTTGCTCGCGTTCACCGTGCTGATGCTGGTGCTCGAATGGATCCGTGCCGACCTCATCGCGTTGCTGGTGATCGTGGTGATCGGCATCACGCGTCTGCTGCCGGTCGAGCAGTTGTTCGAGGGCTTTGCCGGCAACGCGGTGATCTCGCTGATCGCGGTGATGATCATGGGCGCAGGCCTCGATCGCACCGGCGTGCTGAGCAAGGCGGCATCGTTCATCCTGCGGCTTGCCGGTGGCGTCGAGACGCGCGTGTCGCTGTTGATCAATGCAATGGTCGGTTCTCTTTCGGCCGTGATCCAGAGCCAGGCGCTGAGTGCGCTGTTCCTGCCGGTGGTCAGCCGCATCAGTTCGCGTACCGGCCTGCCGCTCAAGCGCCTGCTGTTGCCGATGGCCTGCATGATCCTGTGCGGGACCAACGTCACGATGATTTCGAACTCGCCGCTGATCCTGCTCAACGACCTGATCGCAAGCGCGAACCGCAACCTGCCGCCGGGCGCGCAAACGATCCAGACCTTCACGCTGTTCGCGATCGCACCGGTCGGCGTTCCCCTGCTGCTCGGCGGACTCGCCTACTTCGCATTGTTCACGCGCCGCTTGCTGCCTGCCGAAGAGGAAGATCGCCAGAAGGTCACGCCCGGACGCACCGAGACCTACTTTGCCGAAACCTATGGCATCGATGGCGACGTGCTCGAACTCATCGTCACGACCGACAGCCCCCTCGTCGGCATGAGCGTCGGCGAGGTTGAACAATTGCGCGGCGCACCGCTGATCCTCGCATTGAAGACGGGCAGCGAAGCGCGGCTCGCGCCGCCGACCGACCAGATGATCTGGGTCGGCAGCGTGCTCGGCGTGCTCGGCAAACGCGAGGCCGTCAATGATTTCGCGAATACGCAGTTGTGCCAGGTGCAGACACGACTGCGCAATTTCGCGGACCTTTTCAATCCTACGCGCGCGGGCATTTCCGAAGCGGTGATTCCACCCAACTCACGCTGGATCAAGCAGTCGGTCGGCGACTTGCGCCTGCGCAAGACGCACGGCATTTCGGTGCTCGCGGTCAATCGCGGCGAACAGGTATTTCGCGAGGACGTGCGCACGGTTGCGTTGCGCGCCGGCGATACCCTGGTCCTGCACAGCTTCTGGCGCGATTTGGCACAGACGGCCGAATCGCACGATTTCGTCGTCGTCACCGACTATCCGAAGGAAGAACAACGCCCGAGCAAGATCTGGCATGCGGCAGTGTTCTTCGCGCTCGCGATGGGTCTTGGCCTGTTCACCGACATCAAACTGTCGATCGCGATGCTGGTCGGCGCGGTCGGCATGCTGCTGACCGGCGTGCTCAACATGGACGAGGCCTATGCCGCGATCAACTGGAAGACCATCTTCACCCTCGCCTGCCTGATTCCGCTCGGCTGGGCGATGGACTCGACCGGTGCCGCGGCCTGGATCGCGCAGGAAGTATTGAAGTATCTCGGCAGTTGGCCGCAGTGGGGATTGCAGGCGGTAATCGCGCTACTTGCGCTGTTCTGCGCGCAGGTCGTGTCGAATGTCGGCGCGACTGTGATGATGGTGCCGATGGCGATCAACGTCGCGCTCGCTTCGGGCGGCAACCCCGCGGTCTACGCGCTCGTGGTCGCGATCTCCACCTCGAACGTATTCATCATCCCGAGCGCGAATCCGGTGATCCAGATCGTTGCCGGCCCGGGCGGTTACCGCCAGCGCGACTTCCTGCGCGTGGGCATTCCGCTGACGCTGCTGATGCTGACGATCATGCTGGTATCGGTGAATCTGCTGTTCGGGCGCGGCTGACGTGATCGCGGCGACTCAACGCGTCAGACTGCAATTCCCTCCGTCGGCTAAGAAGGTGCGACCGCGGCGGGCCTTGGCCATTGGCGAAGACGCCGGCTTCCAGAGACAAGATGCCCCATGAAAAAACACGACGCAATTGTACGCTGCTGCGACCGACTTGCTCTCTTCGCAATATGGCTGCTGTTCGCAACACACTCCGTACTCGTTTGCGCGCAAGCTGTCTTGCCGAATCCTGCACGGCTGCGCAATATCGCCGGCGAGGTAAAGGCGATCGCGGTGCAAGCGGATGGCAAAGTTGTCATCGGCGGCTCATTCAATTCGATCGACGATGTCCCGCGCCGCAATATCGCGCGCCTGAATGTAGACGGCAGCGTCGACCTCGATTGGAATCCGCAGGCGGACGCGACTGTCTTCGCCGTTACGATCGCCGCCAATACCATCTATGCAGGCGGCCAATTCACGCACATCGGTGGCCAGGACCGTGCAATGGTGGCCCTCTCGACCAAAGTTCCGGACTGGCCTCCGCATGGAATCCCGGCGTTGTCGGTTCGCCCTATACCGGGACAGTCGCTGCGATCGTCGCCGAGACGGACACGATCTACCTCGGCGGGACCTTTACCAATGTCGCGGGCCAGATGCGCGGGAATATTGCTGCCGTGGATGCGAGCACCGGCCAAGCGACCGCTTGGAATCCAAATACGTTCGGCCGGGTCGCTGCGCTGGCGGTCGCAGGCAATACTGTTTACGCAGGGGGCTCTTTCACCAAGGTGGGCGACCAGACACGATATGGACTTGCCGCTATAGATGCGATTACGGCGCTTCCCACGTCTTGGGATCCGGCTGGAAACAATATCGCGTCTCGGACGAGTTCGCTTTTGATATCCGGGAATGCGCTTTATGTCGGCGGCCTATTTAGCACGATGAGCGCGCAGACGCGGTACGGGGCGGCTGCGTTCGACCTCACCACAAACCTTCTCAACGCCTGGAATCCGAATACCCCAACGGTTTACGCGCTGGCTGCGAATGGCAACACGATATATATCGGTGGAGACTTCGGTGACGCCGGCGGACAGCTCCGTTCCCGAATCGCCGCTGTGGACGCGACGACAGGCGCGGTTACAGCTTGGGACCCCAATGCCGAGTATTACGGGGTCGAGGCCCTTGCCGTTTCCGGCAGTATTGTTTTGGCCGGCGGTTTATTCACAGGAGTGGGTGAGATACTCACCGGAGGATTCGCTCGCATCGATGCGTCTACCGCGATCGCCGCGTCCACTCCGAAAGTCTACGCCAATGCCTGGGTCTACTCGATGCAGACCCAGGCCGACGGCAACGTCGTCGTCGGTGGCAATTTCACGTCGGTGGATGGCATAGCGCGCAGGTACATTGCGCGACTGCACGCGGACGGTACGCTCGATTCGGGTTGGCACCCGGATGCCGACTCCGCGGTTTACTCGCTCGCTGTCGGAAGCGACACGATTTACGCAGGAGGCAACTTCAATCACCTCGGCGATCAACTGCGCCATGGCATTGCAGCAGTCGACATCGCGAGTGGCGTGGTGACCGCCTGGGACCCTGCCGGCAGCTTGAGCTATTCGGCCAGCGTGACGACGCTCGGATTGTCAGGAACCACCCTCTACGCAGGCGGATTTTTTTCGCAGATGGGCGGTGCGTCCCGCCATAACCTTGCAGCAATCAATACAGCGACGGCCCAGGCGACTCCATGGAATCCGCAGCCCAACAATTTTTTTGTCGATGCGATCGTCATATCGGGCAGTACGATTTATATCGGCGGTGATTTCAACACGATCGGCGGTCAGACCCGCTACCGCTTGGCCGCTCTCGACGCTGTCACGGGCTTGGCAACCGCTTGGAATCCGACCGCCAACCAACGCGTCTTGAGCATCGCTGTTTCCGGCGACACCGTGTACGCCGGCGGGTATTTTTCGACGATCGGCGGATCGGGACGGCAAGGCCTCGCGGCCCTCGATGCGAACACGGGCTTTGCGACTAACTGGGACCCCGGGCTGGACGGCAGCGCCCTGACGCTGCTGCTGGCAGATTCGAAGCTGATAGTCGGAGGCGGGTTCTCCCATATCGGTGGCGAAGCGCGCTCCGACCTTGCCATCGTGGACCTAGTGTCGGGCACTCCAACTTCGTGGATTGCCAACTTCGACAATTCCGTCACCGCATTGGCGGTTTCCGGCAACACGCTTTTTACCGGCGGGCAATTCGCCAAAATCAACGGTCTGGACCGGCAAAACATCGCTGCGTTGAGCCTGGATTCCATCTTCAGCGACGGTTTCGATACAACGCCGCTCGCCGCGCCATCGGAGTAAGCTGATCGCCGGAGTCACCCCGCAAGGACGCTTTCTCGCTGTTTAATGGAGGTGCGTCATGATCCGCATGGCCTTGGTTCTGATTCTCGCAACGCCCGCATTCGGCGCACTCGCCGCGACCGATGCCTGCAGCGTCGCCGGCACGGCTTACGATGCCGCGGGCAAGCCGCTGCGCACCGCTGTCGTCCGTCTCGTCGATCTGCAAACCCGGCAGTCCGCGTTCAGCGCCGCCGATGCGCATGCCGGATTCACGTTCAACGATGTGGCCGCGGCCGACATCGGTCG
>JBDSBK010000341.1:0-2887 GCA_039921645.1 Dokdonella sp. | reverse complement strand
ACCTGCGGCCGGTCCTGGCGCAGGACTTTCGCGCCGAGTTCGTCCAGCACGGTGAGGGCGGCTTCTTCGGGCCACGCGTGATGGAGCTCGATGGACTCGGACCGGACCTGATCTTCGCGAACGGATTCGACCCCGACGCCGAATGATCCGGCGTCGACGGCACGCAGCTGTTGCGTTTTTCAGGCGCTCTGCTGCATCGATTCTCCAAACCCTCCCCACGAAGGGGAGGGCTGAGGCGATCAGTGCGACGCGACGTCGAAGCCATCGCTGAAAACAAGGTCGGCGGCATCGACATCGTTGCTCAACGCGAAACCCGCAGTCAGGTCGTTGACGTTCGCGGCGATCGTGTAGCTGCCCGCCTGCGCGTTTGCGATGACCGTGATGCTGGCGATGCCGTCGACGCCGGTGGTTGCGCCAGGCGCCGACAAGATCGCGCTCGCGCCGAAGGACGGCGCGGTGAACGCAACCGACACATTCGATACCGGGTGACCGTACGCATCGGTGACGCGCACACTGAGCGGCAGTGGGAAGTTGCTGCCGGTCGTCGTGCTCTGCGGCGTGCCTGCCGCCGTCGCCAGCGCAGCAGCCGGATAACCCACATCGACCACGACATCCAGGCTTGCGAATTTCCTGAAACGCAACTCCGCCAGATCCTTCGCCGCGATGCCATCGGCGTACCAGGCACTGTCGCCGTTGTCGAACAGGAACTGCAGTGTGCTGCCGGGACCGAGCTGTGCGGGCAATTGTGCGATCGATTCGAAACTTCCGCCGTCGATGTCGAGCGCGCTCATGTCGACGCCGAGATCGAATGGCGCATCCGCCGGTTGACCCGTCCACGCATACAGGCGGAAATCGGAAGGCGCAATGCCGCTCGCGTCACCGGCGGGGCCCGCGATGATGAGGTACTGACCGGCAACATTGCGCTCGAGGCTGCGGATGCCGCGTCCGCCGAGGTCGATCAGGATCGGCGCACCGAAGCTGGCCGAGCCCGCCATGCGCGAGCCCGGCGCCGCGCCAGCGACGAGGCTTGCGAAGTCGCGCACCGGCACGATCAGCGCCTGCGTGCGCGCACTCGTCGGCAACTGCGGCGCGCGGAATGCGACGTAGGCCGTACTGTTGTCCGGCGCGATGCTCAAGCCTTCGATATTGAAACCCGCCGGCGTCTTCGAATCGACGCCCTCGGCACTGCTCGCAGCGAAACCGAGCGCATTCGCGCCGAGTCCGTGCCCGTTGCCCTGATCCCACGCAATCATGTCTTCGAGCAGCCAGTCGTAGCGACCGACGTAGGCAAGCGTCGCATCGGCGCCGCTGCCGGCGAGATCGGTCGCGAATACGCGATGGCGGTTCGGGCGCACATGGAAATTCTTCGACGTGCTGTACGACCCGGTCCAGAACAGGCGATCGCCGATGCGCGTCGACGCCTCGATGTCGATCTCGGGATTGTCGGGATCGGTCAGGTTCAATTGATTGCTGAAATCGAATCCGGCCAGCGGCCAACCGGAATGATGGCGGTCGTACAGGCGCAGGACGTTGGTTTCATCGTCACCGACGAACATCGTGTCGTCGTCGACCGCGACCGTCGCCGACGCATCGCTCGCACCGGTGTGGAACAGCGTGGTTGCCGGCGTCGGCGCCGCGGCCGATGCCGCGTATTGGATCGCGTAGGTGCCGACATTGTTGTGCGTATCCGTTGCGCTGAGGGTGACCGTCGCGTAGCCGACACCGTGTGGCGTGATCGTGAGCTGGCGGGTGGCGCCGCTGCCGTTCAGGGCCAACCCGCCGGCGTCGACAACAGCGGCATTGTCGCTGCTCGCGATGATCGTCAGCGTGGACGCATCGCCGCCACCGGGCAGCACGAACACGAAGCCGATGCCGCGCGTGGCCGCAGGATCGCTCGGATCGCCGATCACACCGCTGACAGCGCCCGCCGTCGCGCTCGCGAGATCGAGATAGTGCGATGTCGCGACCGGATCGACCGTGATGACCGGTCCGTCCGCTACGCTGGCACACGGATCGAAGGCGACCGTTGCACGCGTGCTTTTGCCGGGACTGCCAATGTCGTTGCCGCTGGATGCGATCGAACCTTCGACGTCACCAGGAGCGGACAGGATCCAGTCGAGTGGAAGGTCGTTGCCGAGACCCGCGGCGCTGACCCAGGCGCTGACATTGTTCGCGCGCGGACCGCCGAGATTCTGATCGTCGTAGGTCAGGCGATCGACGCGCTGCTGGCTCGCGTCGTACAGATTGATCTGATCGGCGCGCCCGAGGTTGTTGGTGTTGCCGCCGATGACCTTGATGCCGCTGCACAGGTTCCACGCGCTGCGGAAGACGTTCGCCGAGGTCTCGGTGAAGACCACCGATTCGCCCGCATGCACGCTGCCATACGCACTCAGATCCTGGCTGCCCGCGACATTGCTGCTGTCGTCGAAACTCCAGCCGCTCATGTCGATCGGCGCGCTGCCGACGTTGGTGAATTCGATGTATTCGCCATTTGCGCCACCGTACATGTATTCGGTGATGCGCATCTGCGCACTCGCCGGTGTTGCGAAGAGCGCGAACACGAGAACGAACCAGACGAACAACCGTCTGCTGCATGCGGTCATGATGATGCTCCGGGTCTGCAACGGAAAGGCCGAGGCGATGACGCCGGAGCCGACAACCGCGCAGTCTTCCGACTACTCGTGACTGCCGCGTTACAGCCGGTGTAAAGACAAGCCGCCGACCTGGTGGCGCGCGCAGCAGGCGTTGCGTGCCGGATTCCGTCAGCCCGATGCGATGTCGGCCAGATAAATGGTCCACAGCGCATGGTCGGGCTTGCCATCCGCCCCGCTTCCGGCCGCGTGCATTGCGATGCTTTGCGGCATCAGCCCGAGATCCCTGCACCAAT
>JBDSBK010000340.1:0-12493 GCA_039921645.1 Dokdonella sp. | reverse complement strand
GCGACAATATCCTCGCGATCCTGGAACTGCGCGCCGACCTCGATCACGCCGGCCGCCAGGCCGAACTCGAAAGCCTGCTCGACGATCTGCAGATCGGGCATATCGCGGGACAGAAAGGCGTCAGCCTTTCCGGCGGCGAGCGCCGTCGCGTCGAAATCGCGCGCGCCCTGGCTGCGAAGCCGCGCTTCATGCTGCTCGATGAACCGTTCGCGGGGATCGACCCGATCTCGGTGGTCGATATCCAGCGCATCGTGCGCCAGCTCAAATCGCGCGGCATCGGCATCCTGATCACCGACCACAACGTGCGCGAGACGCTGGGCATCTGCGAACGCGCCTACATCATGAGCGAAGGCGCCGTGCTGGCGCAGGGCACTCCCGCTGCGATCCTCGCCAATGAGCAGGTGCGCGAGGTTTATCTGGGGCGCGAATTCCGCATGTAGGACGCGCGCTGGCGCATCCGATCCCGAAAAGACTCTGCCGACTTCCCGCTGCCGTCAAGGCCTGCCCGCCGCCGCGGTTTGGCGCTAGGATGCCGAAAAGGGGATTTGGCACGCTTCCGGCATGAAACCCGCTCTTCAACTCCGCCTCGGTCAGTCGCTGGCGCTGACGCCGCAACTGCAACAGGCGATTCGGCTGTTGCAGCTATCGCGGCTGGAGCTGGAGCTGGAGCTGAATACCGCGCTGGAATCCAATCCCCTGCTGGACATGGAAGACGGCGACTCGGAGGAAGGCGACGACGCCGACGGCGCCGACGAGGTCAGCGCCAACGAACCCGAAGGCGATACCGCCGAAACCACCGACGAGCAGCCGCTCGACCTCGACCGCACCGAGTACCGCGGCACGGCACTCGACGAGGACGGCATGGAGCCGCAGGACGCCGAGATCGAGGACCTGCGCGATCACCTGCTGTGGCAACTCAACCTCACGCCGATGTCCGCGCGCGACAGCGCGATCGGCGCCGCGATCATCGAAGCGATCGACGACGACGGCTATCTCGGCGAAACCGATGAGGTCATCCGCGACACGCTCGCCTCGCTGTACACGATAGGGCTGGAAGAAATCGAGTCGGTGCGCCATCGCGTGCAGCACTTCGATCCGGTCGGCGTCGCCAGCCGCAACCTGCGCGAATGCCTCACCGTGCAACTGGATGTGTTCGATGCGCAGACACCGGGTCTCGCGCTCGCTCGTGCGCTCGTCGCTGATCACCTGGAAGCACTCGCCAAGCACGATCGCGCGCGTCTGTGCCAACGCCTGCGCTGCGAAGAAGCCGACTTCGAAATCGCACTGTCGCTGATACGTTCGCTGGCGCCGAAACCGGGCAGCGGCTATTCGAATGCGACGGCCGAATATGTCGCCCCGGACGCGTATGCACGCAAGGTAGGAGGTCGCTGGCAGGTTGCTCTCGCGCCCGGCTGCCAGCCGCGCCTGGGGATCAACGAGCACTACGCGAGCCTGATCGCAAAGGCGCGCCGCGACGATGCTTCGTATCTCAAGGGCCAGCTGCAGGAAGCGCGCTGGCTGATCAAGAGCCTCAAGACGCGCGCCGAAACGATGCTCAAGGTTGCCGCGTCGATCGTGCGCGCGCAGGAAGCGTTTCTCGAATTCGGTGCGGAAGCGATGCGGCCGCTCGTGCTCAAGGATGTCGCCGAGGAAATCGGCATGCACGAATCGACGATCAGCCGCGTCACCACGCGCAAGTTCCTGCACACGCCGCGGGGCACTTTCGAGTTCAAGTATTTCTTCTCCAGCGGCGTGACGACGGTGGATGGCGGCAACGCGTCCGCCACCGCGATCCAGGCAATGATCAAGAAGCTCATCGGCGAGGAGAAAACGGCGCGCCCCCTGTCCGACCAGGGACTGGCTGCAGAGCTGAATCGCCGCGGCATCAATGTCGCCCGTCGCACCGTCGCCAAATACCGCGAAGCATTGAATATCCCGTCATCCAACGATCGCAGCCGGCTCGGATGACCGCTGTTCATCGTTCAAGCGTTAAGTTCGACACTCATCCACTGAGGAGGGAACACAGCGTCCGATTGCTTGTCCGAGGTTATGAGACTGCTTTTGCGCACGTAGCCAGTGCGCAAACGGCATTTCGCTCAGGTCCGGCGCGTGCCGGCCATTCCAAAGAGGAGTCCAACATGCAGATCAACGTCAAGGGTCATCAGGTCGAAGTCACCGCCTCCTTGCACGACTATGCGACGAGCAAGTTCGAAAGGGTTGCGCATCATTTCGATCATCTGCATGAACTGGTCATCGTGCTCGGCATAGAGAAGTTGCTGCACAAGGCCGAAGCGACGGTGCTGCTGTCCGGCAAGAGATTGCATGCGGATGCGACAGCCACCGACATGTACGCGGCGATCGATGCCCTTGTCGACAAGGTCGACAGCCAGGTGCGCAAGCACAAGGAAAAAGTCACCGACCATCACGCCGACGCGGTGCGCGCGGCACGCTACAGCTGACCTTGCGCAAACGACCCGCATCCGCCAATGCCCTTTCTTGATCTGCTGCCCCTGGAGCGGGTGTGCAGCGGGCTTGTCGCCAGCGACAAGCCCGCTCTCATCGAACAACTGGCCCAGTTGCTCGCTGGTGACGGCGACATCACGGCCGTGCGCGATGCGTTGAACGCACGCGAACGCCTCGGCAGCACGGGACTTGGCCACGGCGTCGCGATCCCGCACGGACGCAGCGCAGCGATCAACGAGGCGCGTGCCGCTTTCGTGCATTTGGCCGCGCCGATCGAATTCGGCGCGGACGACCGCAAGAGCGTCGATCTCGTCGCGGCACTCATCGTGCCTGCGCACTTCACCGATCAGCACCTGAAGTTGCTGGCGGAACTGGCGGAGTTGTTTTCGAACGACGCGTTGACCGATGACCTGCGCGCCGCACCCGATGCGCAGGCCCTGTTCGACGTTCTGCGCAAGGGTTTGCGCGCAGAGAGTTGATGCGGACACCGCTTGCGCGTCTCAAGCGTGCGGCGCAACGCGTCGACGACGTACACTGGGCGCAGTTCCGGCCAGCGAAGTCCCGCATGACCCTGTCATCAAGCCTCTTGCCATGGATCGCCTGACCGCTCGCCAGCTGTTCGACGCGGTCGGCGAGCGCCTCGCGCTGCGCTGGGTCGCGGGCCAACGCGGCGAGAATCGTGCGATCGAGACCGGCGGCACCCAGTCCCGACGACCTTCGCTGGCCGGCTACCTCAACATCATCTATCCGAACAAGGTGCAGATCATCGGCACCGAGGAACTCAACTACCTCGACAGCCTCGATTCGCGCCAACGCTGGGAAACGGTCGAGAAGATCGTCGCCTACGAGCCCACCGCGCTGCTGGTGACCAAGGATCAGACCATCCCGGCCGATTTGCGCCTGGCCGCGGAGGAGTCGAATACGCCGCTGTGGCACAGCCCCAAGCGCGGCCACGAGCTGTTGACCTACCTGCAATACCAGCTTGCGCGCACGCTCGCGCGCCAGATCACGCTGCATGGCGTGCTGATGGAGGTCTACTCGATCGGCGTGCTGATCACCGGCGAGAGCGGCACCGGCAAGAGCGAACTTGCGCTTGAACTGATTACCCGCGGCCATCGCCTGGTGGCCGACGACGCACCGGAATTCACCCTGATCGCGCCGGACGTCATCGACGGCAATTGCCCTGAACTGCTGCGCGACCTGCTCGAAGTGCGCGGCCTCGGCGTACTCAACGTTCGCGACATGTTCGGTCAGACGGCCGTAAAGCCGTCCAAATACCTGCGCCTCATCGTGCATCTGAAACCGCAGAAACTCGACGCGCCCGGCGATGCGATGATCCGCCTGACCGGCGACGTCGGCTACCGCGAAGTGCTCGATGTGCGCGTGCCGCAGATCATCATTCCTGTCGCGCCCGGTCGCAATATCGCGGTGCTCGCCGAAGCGGCCGTGCGCAGCCACATGCTCAAGACCAAGGGGTTCGATCCGGCGCAGACCTTCATCGATCGCCAGGCGCACCAGATGCGCAGGTTGCCGCCGTGGTAGACGCGCGTTTGCAGCAGGATGGCCCGGTGGAACCGCCCGCCAAACCCGATCAGCTGATCATCGTCAGCGGCCTGTCCGGATCGGGCAAGACGGTCGCGCTGCGGACGCTGGAGGACCTCGGCTACTACTGTGTCGACAACCTGCCCGCGGCGCTGATGCCCGCTTTCGTGCAGGCGATCTCGCAAGGCAACGCGAGCCTGCAGCACAAGCTCGCCGTCGGCGTCGACGTGCGCAACCGTGCCGAGAACCTCAACCGGCTGCCGCAGATCCTCGCCGAGCTCGCGCGTGCGGACATCGGCTACCGGCTGGTTTTCCTCGACACGCGCGACGAAGTGCTGATCAAGCGCTATTCGGAGACCCGCCGGCGGCATCCGCTGTCGGTCGGCGGCGTGGCTCTCGCCGAAGCGATCGCCGAGGAGCGCAGCCTGCTCAAGCCGATGATCGCGATCGCCGATCGCGTCGTCGATACCAGCGACCTCAATGTGCACCAGCTGCGTCGCCTGGTGATTACCGAGATGGGCCTCACCGCCGGCGCCATGACCCTGCTGTTCGAATCGTTTGCGTACCGGCGCGGCGTCCCCGCCGATGCCGATTTCGTTTTCGATGCGCGCTGCCTTCCCAATCCGCATTGGGATGCGAAACTGCGCCCGTTGTCCGGCAAGGACATCCCGGTGCGCGATTGGCTCGAAGCAAAGCCCGAGGTCGCCCAGTTTGGCGGGGATCTGACGCGTTTTCTCGAAACCTGGCTGCCGCGGTTCGAGTTGGACGGACGCAGCTATGTGACGATCTGCATCGGCTGCACGGGCGGACGCCATCGATCGGTGTACCTTAGCGAGCGCCTCGCCGAACACTTTCGCCAGCACTACGCGCAGGTGCTGACCTATCACCGTGAGATGGAATGATGAGCGCTGAGAATCGGGAATCGGGCATGGGGAACCGAAATGGCACGACGCCTGCGAGTCCGTGCGGGCTGTCGCGTTGGTGCTGCAGATTCTCGATTCCCCATTCGCCATTCCTGCTTGCCGGGGGCAAGCCATGACCGTCGGCGTGCTGCTGATGACCCACGAATCGATGGGTGCGGCACTCGTCAGCGCTGCTCGCCATGTGCTCGGCCGCCTACCGTTGCCGGTCGAAATCCAGGAAGTCGCTCCCGACGCGGACCCCGACCAGATGCTGCGCGCCGCCGCCGCCAATGCGCGCGAACTCGATCACGGTGATGGCGTGCTGGTCCTGTCGGATCTGTACGGCGCAACGCCCTGCAATATCGCGCATCGCCTGCCCAACCTCGGTGTGCGCATGCATTGCGTATCCGGATTGAACCTGCCGATGCTGTTGCGTGTCCTCAACTATCCGGAACAGTCGCTCGACGAATTGGCGCAGACGGCAGCCAGCGGTGGCCGTGGAGGCATCGTCGTCGATACACCCTGATCCATTCGCGCCAGCGGGAAGCTGGTATCGCCCATCCAGACGATTCAACTATCCCAGCAGGACCGCCATGCTCGAAAGGGAAATCACGATCAGCAACAAGCTCGGCCTGCACGCACGCGCGTCGGCCAAGCTGGTGCAGGAACTGCACGCGTTCCAGGCGCATGCGTTCATCGCCTGCCGCGGCAAGGAGGTCAACGCCAAGAGCATCATGGGCGTGATGATGCTCGCGGCCGGACTCGGCGCGCAGGTGAAATTGCGCACCGAGGGCGCCGACGAAGAGGCTGCGATGACGGCAATGGTCGACCTCTTCGAGCGCAAGTTCGACGAAGGCCAGTAGGAGGCTGAACCGAACCGGCGGCGAACCGCGTCGGAGCGGCAACGGCAAGCAGCAACGGAGGCAGGCAAGCGCGTGCGATTCGTACTTTCAGGTGGTGGCGCATCGCGCGGAATGGCGCTCGGTCGCGCTCGTCTCGAACAACCCAGTCGCTACCTGATCGACGAACGCCCGCTCGGCGAAAGCGAAGTCGAAGGCGAGATCGAACGCCTGCGCCACGCCATCACCGGCGCGCGTGAGGAGTTGCAGGCCTTGCGCGAAAAAGTGCACGGCACGATGGCGCGCGAAGTCGCCGAGTTCATCGACGCGCACAGCCTGATGCTCGCCGATCGCGAGCTGCTCTCCGGCCTGTACGACCTGATCCGTGTCGGACGTTTTCGCGCCAGCGCCGCGCTGAAGATGCAACGCGATCGCCTCGTCGCCGTGTTCGAGGCGATGGACGATCCCTACCTGCGCAGTCGCAAGGAAGACGTCGACCATGTAATCGCGCGCGTGCAGTCGGGCCTCATGCGCGAGTCCAGCCCGCAGGAACGCAAGCTCGCATCGCGCGTGGGCGAGATCCTGGTCAGCGATACCGTCTCGCCGTCGGAGCTGGTGCCGCTTGCCGAGCATGGCGTGCTCGGTGTGGTACTGACCTCGGGCAGCGTGGTATCCCACAGCGCGATCCTCGCGCGCTCGTTGCGCTTGCCGATGATCGTCGCCGCGCACGAAGCGCTGGCGCACATCCAGGACGATGACCTCGTCCTCATCGATGGCGAACACGGCGAGGTCGTCGTGCATCCGGCGGCACAGGATCTCGCACGCTATCGCCAATGGCAGCGTGACGTCGTGCAGCAGGGAAAGCGCCTCGCCTTGCTGCGAAACGTCGACACGATCACGCGCGACGGCGTGCCGATCGCGCTGTACGCGAACGCGGAGTCGACCGCCGACATCGCCCAGGCGCGCGCCCTTGGCGCCGCCGGCATCGGCCTGTACCGCACCGAATTCCTGTTCCTGCAGCGGCGCGAACTGCCCGGCGAAGAAGAGCAATTCCTCGCCTATCGCGATCTCGTACTCGGCATGGGCGGCCTGCCGGTAACGATCCGCACACTCGACCTGGGCGCCGACAAGGCGGGCTCCAGCGGACTTGCGCTGGACGACGAGGAAAATCCCGCGCTCGGCGTGCGCGGCGTTCGCCTGAGCCTGCGCGACCCGCATCTGCTGGCCGTGCAGTTGCGCGCGATCCTGCGTGCTTCGGTGTACGGTCCGGTGCGCGTGCTCGTGCCGATGGTCACGATAGCCGACGAGATGGCGGTGGTGCGGCGCCTGCTCAACGAGTGCGCGCGCGACCTGCGCACCGCCGGGCACGAGATCGCGCACAACATCGAACTCGGCGCGATGGTCGAGGTGCCCGCGGCGGCGATCGCATTGTCCGGCATGATCCGCGCGCTCGATTTCATCGCGATCGGCACCAACGACCTGATCCAGTACACGCTGGCGGTCGACCGCAACAACGACCAGCTCGCGCAACTCTACGACCCCCTGCATCCGGCCGTGCTCAAGCTGCTCTCGCACACGATCGCGGTGGCACGACGCGCCAAGCGTCGGGTCAAGCTATGCGGCGAAATGGCAGGCGACAAACGCTACACCGCACTCCTGCTCGCGCTGGGACTGACCGAATTCAGCATGCATCCCGGACTGATTCTGGAAGTTCGCGAGGTCGTGAACAGCCTGGATTGTTCCCGGCTGCGCGCACATGCATCCGCACTTCTGCGCGCGCCGACGCGCGAGCACATCCTGCGCGTGCTGGAGCGAATGCCAAGTTGAACGCGTGCATGGCATGATCCGCGACCATGCAAACATCTGAACCGTCCCTTCTGATCGACGCGCGCGTCACCGCGCAGGCGGATGCCCATGCGGCCTCCTTCGCACGTCGTGAACCGTTCCGTCACGTCGTCATCGATGACTTCCTCGATGCCGACTATGCGCGCCGACTGCTGCGCGAATTTCCGCCGTTCGAACGCGGTAACGCGCGTAACGAAGCCGGTGAGCTCGGCGGCAAGTCGACCGTGGAACGCATACGCGACCTTGGCGCGCCTTACGCAGCGCTCGACGACCTGATCCAGACGCGCGAATTTCTCGATCTCGTCAGCCGCCTCACCGGCATTCCGGACCTGCTCTACGACCCGTTCTATTTCGGCGGCGGCACGCACGAAAATCGCGCCGGTCAGGATCTCGACCCGCACGTCGATTTCAACCGCCATCCGATCGAACACTGGCACCGACGACTGAACCTGATCGTCTATCTCAATCCGGACTGGAAGGACAGCTGGGGCGGTTTGCTGGAATTGCACAGCGACCCGCGTGCGGCCGACGATCGCGTGAGCCTGATCGCGCCGCTGTTCAATCGCTGCGTGATATTCGAGACCACCGAATGGAGTTGGCACGGCTTCAGCCGCATCGCCGTGCCGATCGACCAAAGCCAGCGCACGCGCAAGTCGATCGCGCTGTATTTCTATACGCGCGAACGGCCGCGGGACGAACTCGCGGGCACGCACTCGACGGTTTATGTCGATCGTCCCCTGCCCGAGCGCTTCCAGGTCGGAAAAACCATCGATGCCACCGACCTCGACGAATTGCGCGTGCTGCTCGCTCGTCGCGACCAGCACAACCAGCGCCTTTACCGCGATCTCGCCGACCTCGGCAAGCAGCTGGAATCGGCGAAAACCGCATTGCTCGGCGGACGCCTGGGACGCTTGCGCTATCTCGTTGCGTCGACCGTGGCTAAATTGCGCCGCTGAGCACCGTACTCTTTTGCAAGCGGCATGCACGTGATTCGCATGCTGACGATTGCCGCGTTCAATGCCGCAGTTCGGCGCTCAGGATCTTGAACGCCAACGCACGCTGATCGCCGGATTCGCCAGCGGCGGCCGGCGTCCACGTGTGAGAACTTCGGATCGCCAGCCGGACTTCCTCGCCTGCGCGCATGCGCAGCGCAAGCGGTACCGGAGTGCGCAAGCCTGGCCGCAATACTTGCGTGAATGACGAGCCTCCGATCTCGATGCGCAGCTCCTGGTGCGCCTCCAGTTGCGGTGGCGACCACAATTCCAGTATCAATTCCTTCGCGGCACGCGTCGGCACGAAGCTTGTTGTGACCTCAGCGCCTGCCCAATCATCCGGCCAGACGCCGCGCACGCCGTGCGGCTGCGTCGCGTAGCCCTGCAGGTTCAACCGCTGCGCGCGACGCGCTTCATCCAGCGCGTAATCGCGCGCATCCATTTGCGCGCCGAACTGTTTTTCACGATCGTACAGATAGCGCAACTGTGTGCGCATGCGCGTGAAACGCGTGTGCAGTTCGTGCATGTCTTCGTCGGAGAGCTCGCGCCCGGCCTTCCAGTCGGCCGGCAAGGATTCGGGCACATAGATCGTCGCGTGAGGAGGCGCTGTCTGCTCCGGTGGACGCTCGCGCGTGTACAGATAGATCGCAAACGACTTGCGTGAGAGATGTTTTTTGTCCAACGGCATTTCGATCTGCGAAAAGCCATGCCAGGACGTCTCGGTGGTCTCGAAGATCACGCACGTATTGAACAGCGGCGCGATCGACACCGTGCGATTGCCGTCTCCGTCCCAGGGATTCGAATGCAGCTCCAGTTCACCGCCCCAGGACGACTCCCACGCCGGGTTGAGGTAGACGATCAGGTTCAGACGCCGATGCCAGCGCGTGCGCGGGTGATAGTTGAAGTCGACGTGCGCATCGAGGCTCTGGCCGTCCCGGTTCTCGTGCGTACCGCCGCCGATGTAGTCGGGGTCGTAGAGCAGGCCAGGAATCCCCGTCACTCGCGACACACGCGCAAGGAACTCGTCCGTCTGGATGACGCGATCCAGCTCGCGGTATGCCGCCGAGATGTCGCGGACATCCATACGCACGGCTTTGCCGCCGACCTCGCCCATTTCGTTCAGCGCATGTCGCGCCTCGAAATCGGGGAAGTCGGCAAGCAGGCGTTCGCACAGCGCTTTCGGCAGGAAATCCGGGATGGCGACATGGCGGAACGGCTTTGCAGCATCGAACCGCGCACTCCACTCGTCCGCGTTTTGCAGGACAGCCGGATCGATCGACGACATGGAGGTCTTTCCACGATGGGGACCCGTCATTATACGAACCAGGGCTGCTCACGGGCTGGATCGCGGCGCCTGCCTGTATCATGCGCGGATGCGGCATCCACGGGAAAAGCCAATCGTGTTATCTGAAACGACACAGGCCTTGTGGCCAGCGAACAACCGGATTGGATCGCGGCGATCCCGACCGTTGCGTGAGTCCGTGCAAGCCACTCCGACGCGCGGTTCAGCCGCCGTCGGCAGCGCGCGCGGCGATCGACCACGCGCACGGATGGACGCTCTCCAGCCCATTCCGGCGTGTCGCTGAAATCCGTCGCTCATGCTGTTCAATTCGTTTCACTTCATCGTCTTCTTCATTGTCGTTCTCGCGCTGAACCAGCCGCTCAAACGCTGGCCGGTCGCGCAGAAACTGATGTTGTTGGCAGCGAGCTACTATTTCTACGGCCAGTGGGAATGGCGCTATCTGTTCCTGGTCTGGTTCTCGACGATCGTCGATTACCTGATCGGCTTGCGCATGCCGCGCACCGCAAACCCACGGCGTCTCGTCGTGATCAGCGTGCTCGTCAACCTCGGCTTCCTCGCGATCTTCAAGTACGCGAACTGGCTCATCGACAGCGTCAACGGCAGCGCCGCCCTGCTCGGCGGCGCATGGCATGTCACTCCAATCGATTTGCTGCTCCCGGTGGGCATCTCGTTCTACACGTTCCAGAGCCTGTCCTACACGATCGATGTCTATCGCGGCGAACTGCCGCCGCGGAGAAACCTGCTCGACTATGCGCTCGCGGTCGCGTTCTTTCCGCAGATCGAAGCGGGCCCGATCGTGCGTGCGCGCGAGTTCCTCGCCGAGCTCGACGGCGAACAGCGCGTCGACTTCGGCGACGTCAAGCGTGCGCTCGTGCTGATTGCATTCGGCTACGTCAAGAAACTCGTGTTCGCCGACAACCTCGCGACGATTGCGGATCCGGTGTTCGACAATCCGCTCGCGCACGGATTCTGGGACAGCCTTCTCGCGGTGTACGCGTTTGCGTTCCAGATCTACTGCGACTTCTCCGGCTATACCGACATCGCGATCGGCTGCGCCCTGCTGCTCGGCATCCGTTTTCCGCAGAATTTCAACTATCCCTACGCCGCGGAAAGCATCCAGGATTTCTGGCGCCGCTGGCACATGACCCTGTCGCGCTGGTTGCGCGACTATCTCTACATCCCGCTCGGCGGCAATCGCAAGGGGCGCTTGCGCACGTACGCGAACCTCATGATCACGATGCTGCTCGGTGGCCTCTGGCATGGCGCAAGCTGGAATTTCCTGGTGTGGGGGCTTTACCACGGTTTCCTGCTGATCGCCCACCGGCTCTGGCGGCGAGCTATCGAGGCACGCGGTTGGGCCGCCAGCGTTGATCGTCCGATCTGGCACCCGTTAGCGATTACGATCACTTTTGTCGTGGTGACGCTGGGCTGGATTCCGTTCCGCGCGCCCGACTTTGCCAGTACCTGGGCTACCTTGCAGGCCGTCTTCGCCGCTCCGGATCTGGCACTCGTGATGACCCATCCGGCGATCATTCTGGTCCCGCTGTTGACGCTGGCGTTCTGCCTGATTGATCGCGACCGCCGCTGGCAGGACTGGCTGGTCGAGCGAGCCAGCTTTCGTGCCGCCGTCACCGCTGCGATTCTGACCTGTATCGTCCTGCAGATATTCGGCGAGGTCGATACGCAGATTCCGTTCGTCTATTTCCAGTTCTGAAAACAAGTCACATCGCGTAGCACGACTCGCTGGGTGAGCGACAAATGAAACCGGTATCCTCGGGTTTTGCGCCTTTTCTGCGAATTCGCCATGCTTTCCAGCCGTCGTCAGTTTCTCGCCACAACCGCAACCGTCGCTGCCATTCCGATACTCGCCGGCTGGTCTGATTCGACTCGCGTCGCGATGGTTGCGGCTGACAAGTCCTGGCGCGGCTACGCAGACACGACCGTGATTGATGCGCTCGGTGGTCCAGGCCAGTACGGTGCCGACCCTGCCTTGCCGTTGACGCCTAAGATGCTGGACGACATCCGTCTATCCGGACTCAGCGCCGTCAACCTGACCGTCAGCGGCGTTGGCAGCTACAGCCAGGACTACGACAAGAGCATCGCCAATATCGCCTACTGGAACGACCAGATTGCCGCCCACCCGGATCGGTTGATGTTGATCCGCAGCGCGACCGATATCGCGAGTGCAAAGGCCAGCAATCGATTGGGCCTGATTTACGGCTTCCAGGACACGACACCGCTGTTCGAGGACGAGAAAAGGCTGGAACAGTTCGATCAACTCGGCGTGCGCGTTATCCAGCTCACCTACAACATCCGAAATCTGGTCGGCGATGGCTGCACCGAACCCGGTGACGCCGGCTTGAGTCGTTATGGCCGTCGGCTGGTTGGGCAAATCAACGAACGCGGCATGCTGATCGACCTGTCACACAGCGGTCGCCGCACCGCACTCGAGGCGATTGCCGCATCATCTAAACCGGTTGCCATCACGCATACCGGCTGCGCGGCGCTCACCGACCTGCCCCGCAACAAGACCGATGCAGAGCTGAAGGCACTGGCCGACAAAGGTGGCGTTGCCGGAATCTACCTGATGCCATTCCTGCGCAAGGA
>JBDSBK010000339.1:0-6335 GCA_039921645.1 Dokdonella sp. | reverse complement strand
TGCATCGAAGGATCATCATGACGAAAGACGAAAAAGCCGCCGCCATTGGCGTCGCAATCGCGGAGCATCAGGAAAATGTCGAGGCGGTCCGCAAGGCGAATATCGGCGACGCCTATGTGCTCGATGTAAAAGCCGCGCTCGCCAAGGCGCTCGCGGAAAAGCTCGGTCGCATCTTCGATCAGACGCCCAGAGGCAACGACCTGGTACGGCGATTCGCGACCAGCGGCATCGCTGCCGAGGCGGCAACGAAAGGCAATCCGGCGAAAGCGCCCGGATCCAACCGAGCGACCTCGAAGGTGAAGGGCGCGAACAAAAAACAGGGGCGTTGATGCAAGTGCGAGTCTTGGATGCACCTTGAGAGCCGACTTGTGACGTCGGTTCGCCAACGCATCATCGACTCACAGCAACACTGGCCGATCAGGCAGCTCGTCTGAATTGCGTTGCCCGTTCGCGGGAAAATGGCGCGCCAGCAGTTCGCCGACCGCCTCGACGCCGGCAATCGCGCCGTGTTCGTATTTGTCGCGGACGAAGTCCTGTTGCATGAGACTGCAGATCACGGGCCACTCGGCAGCATCGATCTTCTTCGAGACACCGCGGTCGGCGACAATCTCGATCGCGTGATCGGCGAGCAGGACGTAGACCAGCACGCCGGAGTTCTGTTCGGTATTCCATACACGCAGGCGCGCAAACACCTCGTGCGCGCGGGCGCGGGCGTTCACCCCACGCATGACGGCTCCGGCGCGCAGGCTGCCTTCGACGGCGAACACGATCTCGCCGAGATGGCGATGTTCGCTCTTTGCGATCGCAGCCTGGATCGCGTCGAGCGTCGACGACGGGAAGCACCGCTTTGCGGACGCGATGTCGAATACGTGTCTGAGCAGGCGCATCGTCACCAACTCCCCGAGGCGCCGCCGCCGGAAAAACCGCCGCCGCCGCCGCTGAATCCACCACCGCCCCCACCGCTGCTCCAGCCGCCGCCACCGCCACCGCTGAAGCCGCCCCAGCCGCCGCCGCTGGCGAAGCCGCCACCCTTGCCGCCGCCGAGCACGCCGAACAGCATGCCGAGCACGCCGATGCCGATCGAAATCGGGATGAAGCCGCTGACGAACCACGCGGCAAGCCCGGCGCCGATACCGACGAGGCCGGTGCGCGGGACGACCGGTATGCCACCCAGCATTCGCCGCAACGTCAATGCAACGAACCAGCCGAGGATGAAGGCGGGGCCATAGTCGCCGCTGTCGCCATGACCGCCACCGGCGGGCTCGTCGGTGAGCGGCGGCGGCAACGGCTCGTCGTTGATGAGCTTGCCCAATGCGCCGGTTGCGTCCTGCAGGCCACCGAAATAATCGTTCGCACGAAAGCGTGGCGTGATGTATTCACGGATGATGCGTGCGGCAGCCGCGTCGGGAATTGCGCCTTCAAGGCCTTGGCCGACTTCGATGCGCACGCGATGGTCGTTCTTCGCGACGATGACGATCACCCCGTCATCGGTGCCCTTGCGGCCGAGCTTCCAGGCGTCGGCCACGCGAATGCCGTAAGCGGCGATGTCTTCGGGATTCGTCGTCGGCAGCAACAACACGCCGACCTGCGAACCTTTCGATTTTTCGAGCGCGGTCAGCTGGTCTTCAAGCGTCTGCTTCTGCGTCGCGTCGAGCGTACCCGTAAGGTCGGTGACATGCGCGGTCAGTGCGGGGATCGCCTGTGGATCACCCTCCGCCGGAATAGCCGCGACGGCAATGACGCAGCCAGCGACAAAGGTCAGCGTGAGGAAGAATCGCGCGGTCAATGGCATGTCAGCAGGTCTCGCTTCATGGGAGCAGCTTCGGCCTCGATGCTTGTTATCCAGACTTGAAACAGAGCATCGCGGCTGAAGCCGCTCCCACAGGAGACGATGGCGTCAGTGCGCCGGTTCCGGTTGCGCCGGCTGTTGCGGTGCCGGCTGTTGCGGTGCCGGCTGCGCGGGTGCCGGCTTGTTGAAGTCGACCGTTGGCGCGGTCGATATCTGCTTTTCATTCTCGACGCTGAAGTTCGCCTTGGTCTTGTAGCCGAACATCATCGCGGTGAGGTTCTGCGGAAAGCTGCGCACGAAGGTGTTGTAGTCCTGCACGACCGTGATGTAACGGTTGCGCGCGACGGTGACGCGGTTCTCCGTGCCTTCGAGCTGCGCCTGCAGGTTCTGGAACAGGCCGTCGGCTTTCAGGGTCGGATAGTTTTCCGACACCGCCATCAGGCGCGACAGCGCGCTCGACAGTTCGCCTTGCGCAGCCTGGAACTGCTTCAGCTTCGCTTCGTCGTTGAGGTCGTCGGCGCTCAGCACGATCTTGCCGACCTGCGCACGCGCTTCGGCGACCTTGGTGAAAACCTCTTCTTCGTGGGCAGCGTAACCCTTGACCGTGTTGACCAGATTCGGCACGAGGTCGGCGCGGCGCTGGTACTGGTTCACGACTTCGGACCACGCGCCCTTGACGCCTTCGTCCTTGGACTGGATCGAGTTGTAGCCGCAACCGCTGAGGATCGCGACCAGCAGCAGCAGGGAAAGAAACCGGATCGTATGCATGTCGCCTCCTTCAACCCGGCCCGCGCCGGAGCGGGCTACTGTGGCGTGGACGCGGGCGGCGCGCAAGCGGCGGCGCTATCCGGCGATCAGCGCAACTTCAGGCTGGACCTGTCACAGCGACGGCGGCCCTGCGCGTTCGTGGCGACGGCGGCGCTGGCGTTTCTCAAGCAGGTTCAACGATTCCACCGCGGCCGAGAACGCCATCGCGAAATACAGATAGCCACGCGCGATATGGATACCGAGACCATCGCACAGCAAGGCGACGCCGACCAGGATGATGAACGCGAGCGCGAGCATCTTGATGGTCGGATGCCGATCGATGAATTCGCCGATCGGGTCGGCGATGAAGATCATCACCAGCACCGCAAGAATGATTGCGGCCACCATTACCGGCAGGATGTTGCTCATGCCGACGGCGGTGATCACCGAATCGAGCGAGAACACGATATCGATCAGTGCAATCTGCGCGATCACGAACGCGAACGTCGCCGACGCGCGGCCGCTGTTCTTTTGCTGCGGCTCCTCGGTGATCGCCTCGTAGATCTCCATGATCCCCTTGACGATGAGGAAGATGCCGCCGCCGATGAGCACAAGGTCGCGGATCGAGATGACCTGCCCGAACATGCGGAACAGCCCTGCGTTCGTATCGTCCATGCGCGCCAGGTGCGCAAGCGAGAACAGCAGCAGCAGTCGCGTGACGCATGCGAACGCGAGGCCGATGCGGCGCGCGCTGGAACGGCGGTCCGGCGGGAGTTCGCTGACAGCGATCGAAATGAACACGAGGTTGTCGACGCCGAGCACAATCTCGAGCGTGGACAGGGTGAGCAGGGCAATCCAGGTTTGCGGGTCGGTGATCAGATCCACACTAAGACAGCTCCGTTCGACATTGGGTTGGTGGACTGGGCCGCGACGCGTTTGATATCCATGATGCCCGCAAAAGGCATCGCGGCTGAAGCCGCGCCCACCAGACTCTTCACAGGAAACGCGCCGAGAGTATCAGCCCCCAGCACAGCACGACATTGATCATCAGGAACAGGACAGCGGCCGAGCCCATGTCCTTGGCGCGACCGGCGAGCTCGTGGAATTCGGGGCTGACCTTGTCGACGACGGCTTCGACCGCGGAATTGGCCAGCTCCATCGACAGCACCAGCAACAGGCTGCCGCATAGCAGCGCCTTCTCGATGGGGCCACTCCCAAGCCAGAGACCGAGCGGAAACAGCACGACGGACAAGTAGGCTTCCAGGCGGAACGAGGCTTCGTGTTTCCACGCCGCGCGCAGACCCTTTATCGACCAGTTCAGTGCTCGCAGGATCTGGCGTGGACCACGCCCTTCGGTACTTGGCATCGCTGTCGCTCTCTTCGCTGTACGGTTCAGGCCACGGATTGCTGCGCTGCATGGTCACCTGCCGGCGCGGTTTCGACACGATCTCCGTCGCCTGTTGGGCTGGGCTGCACCACATCGGCAGTGGGCATGGGCGCGCGAAGAGTTGAGGAAATGATGCACGCTATGATGCCATAAAGCCGTAACGCGCCCGCCCGCCGCCAGCACGGTTCACCGCACACCCCAAGGAGATCCTCGATGAATCGCCGCCTGCTTGCCTGGGTCGCTGTCGTCTTCGCCACGCTCGCCACGATCGGCCTGCTCGGGATCGATCGGCCGCTGGCAGAGTGGGTGCGCAGCAGCGGCATCGAGCAATCGCAGGTATTCGCATGGGGACTCGCCGCGCTCGATTTCATCAGCGGCATCAGCCTGTGGTTCTGGCTCGCCGGCTGCTGCACGCTGGCAATCGGCGCGGTTGGACTTGCGTTGCGGCGCAATGCGCATTGGCCGCGCGCGTTCCTCGCCGCGGGCATCGTGCAGATGGCGACGCTGGAGACGATGATCCTCGGCAAGGACCAGTTCGGTCGCCTGCGTCCGCAGCAAGTGCTCGAAAGCGGCGACTGGTCGAAGGTATGGTTCACGGGCGGTGGCTCGTTTCCGTCCGGCCACTCGGCGTTCTACTTCGGTTTGCTGCTGCCGCTCGCGGCAGCGTGCCCGATCCGCTGGCTGCGCAATTTGCTGATCGCGATTCCGGTATATGTGATCCTCGCGCGTATCGATCTTGCCAAGCACTTCCTGTCTGATGTCTCGACGTCGGCCGTGATCGCGGCGCTGTATGCGTTGCTGATCGCCACGCTGGCGCGACGCTGGCTGGCTCCGCCGCCGTACGGCCGGCCGGCCGGCGCATCGCCCGGATGATTGAGCGCATCGTTGTGCGTTCGCACACGCGCGTGCGCGTGGCTTGCGCTAACCTCGCCCGGTTTTCTCTCCGACCGGATTACCGATGAACGCTCTACCCGCCCGTCCCAGCCAGACCCGCTCGTTTTCCACCATTTTCCTGATCGAGCTGTGGGAGCGCTTCGGCTACTACGGCATGGCGGCGGTACTCCTGCTCTTCATGGTCGAGAAGGTCGGCTTCGCCGATAGCCGCGCGAATCTTGTCTGGGGTGCGTTCACGGGTCTGGTCTACGCGGCGCCGGCGATCGGTGGCTGGATCGGCGACAACGTGCTCGGCACCCGCCGCACCTTGCCGATCGGCGCCGCGATCCTCGCGATCGGTTATGTACTGCTGTCGATTCCGAGCGACAACCTCTACTGGCTGTATGCGTCGATGGGCGTGATCGTCGTCGGCAACGGTCTGTTCAAGGCGAACGCCGCGAACATGGTCCGGCGTATCTACGAAGGCGACGATGCGAAGATCGACAGTGCGTTCACGCTGTACTACATGGCAGTGAACGTCGGCTCGACCGTGTCGATGCTGTTGACTCCGTGGATCAAGGACCACTACGGCTGGCACGCCGCGTTTGCCGTGTGCGCCGTCGGCCTCGTGCTCGGCTTGATCAACTACGTGTTCATGGTACGCACGCTGCGCGGTATCGGCTCAGCGCCCGACGAACAACCGGTGCGCTGGGATCGCCTCGGCATGGTGCTCGGCGTCGGCTTCCTTTCGATCTTCGCGGTCGCCTACGTGGTGCAGCATGAGGCGGTTGCCGACCTTTGCGTGGACGTTGCCGGCCTCGTCGTGCTCGGCATCTTCACGTACATGATCGTGAAAGGTTCGCGCAGCGAACGCGCGGGTCTGATCGCAGCGCTGGTGCTGGTCGTCGAAACGCTGCTGTTCTTCATTTTCTACGGACAAATGTCGACCTCGCTCACGCTGTTCGCGCTGCGCAACGTCGACCTCGACCAGCATCTGTTCGGCAGCACCTTGTTTACCTGGTCACCCGGTCAATACCAGGCGCTGAATCCGATCTGGATCATGCTGCTGTCGCCGATCCTCGCCTGGATGTACACGCACTTCGGCAAGAGCGGCCGCGACCTGCCGATCGCGGCGAAGTTCGCGCTCGGCTTCGTCGTCGTCGCGCTCGGATTCTTCATCTTCGGCATGTCCGGCAGCACCGCGGTTAACGCGAAGATCTCCTCGTGGTACATGATCTGGGGTTACGGTTTCTACTCGCTCGGCGAGTTGCTGGTCAGCGGCCTTGGCCTCGCGATGATCGCGCGCTATGTGCCGGCGCGCATGGGCGGCTTCATGATGGGCGCGTACTTCGTCGCGACCGGCATCTCGCAATATGTCGCGAGCAAGGTCGCGAATCTCGCGAGCATCCCGAGCGACATCAAGGATCCGCTCGAAAGCCTCGCGATCTATACCAAGTTGTTCAACAACCTCGGCCTGCTCGCCGTCGGTGGAACCGTCCTGGCGATCGTGCTGCTGCCCTTGATGAAGAAACTGTCGGC
>JBDSBK010000338.1:0-10453 GCA_039921645.1 Dokdonella sp. | reverse complement strand
TCGGCATCTGGCTCGCCGCTGCTTCCGCCGCGGCGCTCAACCACCTGATCGATCAGCGCATCGACAAGCTGATGGCACGCACCTCGCAGCGCCCGCTCGCGACGGGCAGCCTGACGCCGATGCAGGTGCTCGCGTTCGCGCTGACCCTTGGCGTGTTGTCGATGGCCATCCTGATCGCACTGGTGAACCCGTTGACCGCAGCGCTGACGTTCGCTTCGCTGATCGGCTATGCGGTCATCTACACCGCCTATCTGAAGCGTGCGACGCCGCAGAACATCGTGATCGGCGGAGCTGCCGGCGCGGCACCGCCGGTGCTTGGCTGGGTTGCGGTGACCGGGCACGTGCACCCGTACGCGCTGCTGCTGTTCCTGATCATCTTCATCTGGACGCCGCCTCATTTCTGGGCGCTCGCGATTTTCCGGCGCGAAGACTATTCGCGTGCGCAGGTGCCGATGCTGCCGGTGACGCACGGCGTCGTCTACACACGCTGGCACGTGCTGTTCTACACCGTGCTGCTGCTCGTGATCACGGTGCTGCCGTACCTGACCGGCATGAGCGGCCTGTTCTACCTGGGCGGCGCGCTCGTGCTCGGCGCCGGCTTTCTCTACTACGCGATCCGCCTGCTCAATCCGCCGAACGAATTCTTCGCGATGCGCGTGTTCAACTATTCGATCATCTATCTGATGGCGCTGTTCGCGTTCCTGCTCGTCGACCACTACCTGATGTCGGCCGCACCCGGCAGCAGTGCCATGCTGCTGCAGAAAGTCCCCTGACGGCGCGCGCGTGCGCCCTGGCGTGTTTCTCCCCGATCGCGCACCGGCCTCCGACCTGTCGTCGCTTCCCACCGCACCGCACTCGGATTAACGTAGGCGCCTTTCCCGCTCCGGAGACCGTCATGGCCAGCATCTACGACTTCAGTGCAAAGACCATCGATGGTACGGAGCAGAAGCTCGACACGTACCGCGGCAAGACGATGCTGATCGTCAACGTGGCGTCCAAATGCGGCTTCACGCCGCAGTACACGGGCCTCGAGGCGCTGTACGAGAAATTCCAGGGGCAGGGTCTGGTCGTGCTTGGATTTCCGTGCGATCAATTCGGTCACCAGGAGCCCGGCGACGAAGCGGAGATCAAGAATTTCTGCTCGCTGACCTATGACGTCAAGTTCCCGATGTTCTCCAAGGTCGAGGTCAACGGCGCGAATACGCACCCGCTCTACAAATACCTCAAGCACGAGGCCAAAGGGTTGCTCGGCAGCGAGGCGATCAAGTGGAATTTCACCAAGTTCCTCGTCGACAAGGACGGTGCCGTGGTGAAGCGCTACGCGCCCACGGATACGCCGGAGTCGATCGGCAAGGACATCGCGAAGCAGCTCTGAGCCGATGACCACCGAAGTGGCGGCCAGCATGCAGCATCGAACCGCGGACGCACTGGACCGCAAGGACGTCCGCACGCTCGCGCTTGCCGCGCTTGGCGGTGCGCTCGAGTTCTACGACTTCATCATCTTCGTGTTCTTCGCGAATGCGATCGGCCAGCTGTTCTTTCCGCCCGACACGGCCGACTGGTTGCGCCAGTTGCAGACCTTCGGCTTGTTTGCGGCCGGCTACTTCGCGCGTCCGCTCGGCGGCATTCTCATGGCGCATTTCGGCGATCGGGAAGGGCGCAAACGCATGTTCATGCTGAGCGTGCTGTTGATGGCCTTGCCGACGCTTGCGATCGGTCTGATGCCGACGTACGCGACGATCGGCTATGCCGCACCGCTCGCCTTGTTGCTGCTACGTATCCTGCAAGGCGCGGCCGTCGGCGGCGAGGTGCCGGGTGCGTGGACCTTCGTCGCCGAGCACGTGCCGGCCGGGCGTATCGGTTTCGCCTGCGGCACGCTGACCGCGGGGCTGACGGCTGGCATCCTGCTCGGCTCCCTGATCGCCACCGCGATCAATCGCGGCCTCGGTGCGGACCAGGTGCTCGCGTTCGGCTGGCGCATTCCGTTCCTGCTTGGCGGGGTGTTTGGTGTATGCGCGGTTTTCCTGCGTCGCATGCTCGCCGAGACACCGGTGTTCGAGGAACTGCGTCGCCGGCACGCGCTGGCGCAGGGAATGCCGTTGAAAACGGTATTGACCGACCATCGGCGCGCCGTCGTGCTGTCGATGTTGCTGACGTGGCTGCTGACCGCCGCGATCGTCGTCGTCATCCTGCTTACGCCGCAGCTGATCCAGAAGCTGTTTGCGATCCCGGCAGCGATGGCGCTGTCGGCCAACAGCGTGGCGACGTTCGCGTTGACGCTCGGATGCGTTGCCTTCGGCGTGCTGGCGGATCGCATCGGCGCGGTGCGCGCGCTGACGATCGGTTGCGTCGCGGTGCTTGTGTCGACGCTTGCGCTGTATGTCGCGCTCGCACGTTCGCCGGATCACCTGTACACGCTGTACGCCATCGCCGGCTTTTGCGTCGGCACGGTCGGTGTGATCCCGGTCTTGCTGGTGCAGATGTTTCCGGCGGCGGTGCGCTACTCGGGTATTTCGTTTGCCTACAACGTCGCCTATGCCGTGTTTGGCGGTTTGACCCCGCAACTCGTCACGCTGGCGGTGCAGCGCGAGCCGCTGGCGCCGGCTTATTACGTTGCGGCGCTGTGCGTCGTCGGTCTCGTCGTTGCGCCACTGGCTGGCCGCAGCGTCGTGAAAACGGATGCGTTGCCAGCCGTGGCGTGAGCGACGCGGCACCGTGATAATCGCCCGATGAAAAACGACATGCGCGACGCAATCCTGATCGGCGGCGGCCACAACGGCCTGGTTTGCGCGAACTATCTGGCCAAGGCCGGGCTCAAGGTGACGGTGCTGGAAAAACGCGACGTCGTCGGTGGCGCCGCGGTCACCGAGGAGTTCCATCCGGGATTCCGCAACTCGGTGGCCGCCTACACGGTGTCGCTGCTGCAGCCGAAGGTGATCGCGGATCTCGATCTCGCGGCGCATGGCTTGCGCATCGTGCCGCGCAAGCTCAACAACTTCCTGCCGCTGCCCGACGACCGTTACCTCGCGATGGGCGCAGGTCGAACGCAAGAGGAAGTCGCGAAGTTCTCACGTCGCGATGCCGACCGACTGCCGGAATACGAGCGCCGTCTCGACGCGATCGCCGATGTGCTGCGTGCCGTTGCGCTGGAGCCGCCACCCAACGTGACCGAAGGCGGCTGGCTCAAGGCGCTGCCGGAACTCCTTCGCGCGGGCAAGCTGGGGCGCCGCGTGAACGCGCTCGATGCGACCTTGCGAACCGACCTGCTCGACCTGTTCGCGGTTTCGGCGGCCGAATACCTGGACCGCTTCTTCGAGAGCGAGCCGATCAAGGCAGTGCTTGGCTTCGACGGCATCGTCGGTAACTACGCGAGTCCGTACACGCCGGGCAGCGCCTACGTGCTGCTGCACCACGTCTTCGGCGAGGTGAACGGCGTGAAGGGTGCCTGGGGTCATGCCATCGGTGGCATGGGCGCGATCACGCAGGCGATGGCGAAATCGGCGGCGGCTGCCGGCGTCGACATCCGGCTCGGTGCCGGCGTGCGCGAAATCATTGTCGAGAAAGGTAGCGCGGTCGGCGTTGTCACCGACCAGGGCGAGACGTTGCGCGCGCGCGTGGTCGTCGCCAACGTGAATCCCAAACTGCTGTACGAACGCCTGATCGATCCGGCGGTCGTGCCGGCGCCGACACGCGAACGCATGGCGAACTGGCGTTGCGGCTCCGGTACCTTCCGCATGAATGTCGCGCTGAGCGAGCTGCCGCGCTTCCGCGCGCTGCCGCAGCCGGGCGATCATCTGACTGCGGGCATCATTATTGCGCCGAGTCTGGACTACATGGATCGCGCCTACCTCGATGCGCGCGCGCAGGGCTGGTCAAAGGAGCCGATCGTCGAGATCCTGATTCCGTCGACACTCGACGACTCGCTCGCACCGAAGGGCCAGCATGTCGCGAGCCTGTTCTGCCAGCATGTGGCGCCCGTGTTGTCGGACGGCCGTTCGTGGGACGACCATCGCGACCAAGTCGCCGACCTGATGGTTGCAACCGTCGATGCGTACGCACCGGGTTTCAAGGCGTCGGTGCTCGGGCGACAGATCAAGAGTCCGCTCGATCTCGAGCGCGATTTCGGCTTGCTCGGCGGCGATATCTTCCACGGCGCGCTGAGCTTGAACCAGCTGTTCAGTGCGCGCCCGATGCTCGGCCAGGCGAACTATCGCGGCGCGTTGCCGGGCCTCTATCTTTGCGGCGCCGGCACGCACCCGGGCGGTGGCGTCACCGGCGCGCCGGGGCACAACGCGGCGCGCGCGATCATCGCGGACCTTCGCTGAGCGATCAGCTCTGCGGCGCGGTGTCGTTTGCTTCGGTCGACGTATCGGCCGAATCGGGCGCGTCGGTGCCGTCCGCGTTCTTTTTCGACTGCTTCTTCAGGCGCTTCTCGTCCTGTTTCTTCTTCTTCGCGATATCACGCTGACGCTTGTCGAAGTTGTAGTTGGGCTTTGCTGCCATCGAGATCTCCGTTGGTGTCGCCATATGCGCGCAAGTGCGCAGGGTGAATGTACACAAAAAAACCCCGGGCATTGCTGCCCGGGGTTTCGGTATTGCTACGGAGCAGGTGGCTTAAGCGACCTGGACTTCGTCTGCCTGCATGCCCTTCTGGCCCTGCACAGCGATGAAGCTGACGCGCTGGCCTTCAGCGAGGCTCTTGAAACCCGCGCCCTGGATGGAGCGAAAATGCACGAAAAGATCGGGGCCGCTTTCCGGCGTGATGAAGCCGAAACCCTTCGCATCGTTGAACCACTTGACGGTACCGTTCTGGCGATTTGCCATGACTAACTCCTGACACTCAAAAAGGAAATTACGCGACCAGGGACCCCCGGGTCGAGACTGAGTTGCAAGGAGAAAGCGAGGTAGAGGCGATGGAGCGAATCGTTAGATCGACCGCATCGGGCCACGATTCACAGTGACCCTGGCAAACACAGTGCCGGCACCATACACCCGAATTGCGCGTAAAGCCACTCTGAAGCTGAACACGCGACCAGGCAGCGTTGATTTCGAAGAGGATAGGGTTCCCTTGATCACCAGCCCATCAGCTGGCCTCCCTGCGACGGCAGCGCGCGCCGTCCCGCCGAGCGGGCGCGGATCAGCGAGGACGAGACGGGCAGTTACGGCCAAGCGTCCGTCTACGATGCTTGTCGTTGACGCTGATGCGTGCCGGTTCTAGCATCGAGGCAAGACTGGGCAATCGACGAGTGAGGCTTGCGGTGAACAAGGCAACGATGAGTGCGATGCTGTGTGCGTTTTTCGCATTCGGCGCGGCAGCGGCAGCGGAAAAGCCCAAAGAGATCGTGAAAGCGGATACGCGCGAAGCTTTCGAGGCTGTGGCCGCGAGTGTGCGCAAGGAAATGGAGACGGACGGCCGCTATGCCTACGTCAAGGCCGATGAGCGCACGAAGGTCGAAGCGAGCCTGGCCGAAATGGACGTGTTGTTCGTCGACAACGGCTCGGTCGACAAGATGGACAAGGCGACGCAGGTCAAGCTGTTCAATGCGCAGGAAGTCGTCAATTCGATTCTCACCTTGCGCGATCGCGATCGCCTGATCTGCGAGCGCGGTGCACCGACCGGGTCACGCATCGTCAGCACGAATTGCCGCACCTATGGCAGTCTCGAAGCGGCCCGGCAGGACAGCGCGAAGTTCATGCAGGAACGAACCGCGTCGCCGTGCAATACGACCGTGTGCAAGGGCCAGTAACCGTATCTTCGCCTGTGCAGCGTGAAGGATGAAGCGCGGGCGCCCCAGGCGCATGTGTGGTGTCGCCTAAAGCGGTCGCGTGTCCTTGGATAGCAGCAACTGACGCAATTCGTTGCGTTCGTCCTCGTTCAACGCGGCCAAGCCCTTCGCTTCAAGATCGGCCCGACGCTGGGATGCGCTCTGGCGATCGAGTTGGCGCACCGCGCCGAGGAATTCAGCGCGACTTTCGTCCTCGCCGCCGGGGAAATCCATCACCGCCAGTTTCTGCAGCGCCTTCGCTTCTTCACGCGCTGCGAAATGTTCGAGCAGCGCGCCCGTCGTGATGTCCGGTCGTGCACGGCACAGACCGATCAGTTCGATCAACAGCGGGACGCCGGGCTGGCGCAGCTCTGCGAATGTCCATGGTGGTTCGATCGCGACCGCGAGCGATGGCCGCTGCACCAGCAGCGTGATCGCGGCGCGCACCAGCGACCGTTGCTGTGGCGGCGCGCTGCGCGGGCGTGCGGGTGTCGATGCGGGTTCTGCAATCTGGATGCGCACGCCGGTCGACTTGTCCAGCTCGGCGAGCATGAGATCGCGGAAGGCGCCATCCGGAATTTGCGCGAGCAAGGGGCGTGTGCGTTCGGCCAGACGTGCGCGGCCATCGAGGCTGCCGAGGTTCACGTCCTTGCTCATTTCGGCGAAGAAGAATTCACTGAGCGGTGTCGCGTCCTTCAGGCGCTGCTCGAATCCGGCAAGGCCTTCCTTGCGGATCAGCGAATCCGGATCCTCGCCATCGGGGAGGAACAGAAACAACGCCTGCCGCCCGTCGCGCATGCGCGGCAACACCGATTCGACCGCACGCCACGCGGCCTGGCGGCCGGCGCGGTCGCCGTCGAAGCAGAAATAGACGTCGGCGCATTGGCGGAACAGGATCTCGGCGTGATCGCGCGTGGTTGCCGTACCGAGCGTCGCGACGGCTTGCGGAACGCCGAACTGATGCAGGCTGATCACGTCCATATAACCCTCGACGACGATCAGGCGCGGTATCTTCGAATGCGCCTCGCGCACCTGCCACAGGCCGAAAAGCTCGCGCCCCTTGTGGAACAGCGGCGTCTCCGGCGAGTTCAGGTACTTGGGTCCGTCGGATTTGTCCTTGCGCGCGTCCGGAATCGAAGGCCCTTCGCCGGACTCTTCGACGGCAGCAGGGCTTTTGGTCGAAAGAATCCGTCCGCCGAATGCGATCGTGCGGCCGCGGCGATCGAGGATCGGAAACATCACGCGATCGCGGAAGCGGTCGTACTTGCTGCCGCGTTCGCCGCTGGTCAGCATGCCGGACTTTTCCAGCAGGGCGATGCGCGCGGCGCTGGTCCCGAGTGCGCTCTTCAATGCGTCCCATGCGTCCGGTGCATAACCGAGGTTGAAGCGCGCGAGAATCGCGGCGTCCAGACCGCGTCTCGTGAAGTACGCGCGTGCGGTTTCGCTCGAATCCAGTTGCCGCCTGAAGAAACCCGCGGCGGCGTCGAGCACGTTGTAGAGATCGGTTGCGTCTTCGCGTGGCGCCTCGCGACCGCCTTCATAGGGCACCTTGAGGCCCGCGCGATTGGCCAGTTCCTCGACCGCGTCGGGAAATTCGAGGCGGTCGTACTTCATCAGGAAGCCGACGGCGCTGCCGTGTTCGCCGCAGCCGAAGCAGTGGTAGAACTGCTTGGCCGGACTTACCGTGAACGATGCGCTGCGCTCATCGTGGAACGGGCAACGCGCGGACCAGTCGCGCCCGGATTTCTTCAACGGCACGCGCTCCTGGATCACATCGACGATGTCGATGCGTGCGAGAAGGTCGTCGATGAATTTTTCGGGGATACGGCCGGCCATGACGGACTAGGATGCCATGGCGAGTTGCTTGCAGCGGCGCTCAGTGCGTTTTTGCTGCATCGTCGGCTTCTGCGGCGTCGTGGCCGGCTTTCGCATTCGCGCCGACATGCACGCCGCTGCCGATGTGGACATTGCCTCCGATGTGCACGCCGGCAGCCTCCGCTTCGCGCCCTGCGGTGTCGTCGGATTGCGATTCCAGGGAATAGTAGGCCGTCAGCAGCGAGCTGTCGCCAGCGAGCGCCTGCACCCGCGCCTTGCGCGACCACCAGTTGTGCGCGATCAGAAAATCGTAATAACTGAGGTTCTGCGCCTTGAGCACATCGGATTCGGCCGCTGCACGCTGGCGGTCGTCGAGATCGGGAGCGCCACGCGTGGTCATTTCTGCAAACAGTGCGCGCGCCGTTTCCAGCGGATACGGCGGTTCCAGTTTCAGCGGCTGGCCTTTTTCATACGAATCGGCGAGATCGCGTCCGTAAGCGGCAAGGCGTCCCTGGCTCGCGCGGAAAAAATGCACGGAAAAGTATTCCGCCATTGCCGGGTCCTGCGCCATGCGTGCCGAATAGGTTTCGGTGAGGTCGCTCAATTTTGCTTCGGTCAGCTTGTGCCGCGCGAGCACCGCCGGCTTGCCCTTGTCGCCGGCGAACACCAGTTCATTGCTCAAGGTCGCATACGCATCGAAACGCAGTCCGTCGCCGGATTCGAGCAGGGCCGCGGCGGGAGCGCCGCTGGGTTTGAGAATCTCGGCGATGCGCGCATCTTCGACCTGCCCGATCGCGGCAGTCGCCTCGGCGAGATCGTGCTCGCTGACCAGCGGCTGCTGCGGGCGCTGCAGCAGATCCTGAGACGGAGTTCGGCTCGCAATCAATTGCACGGCGGCGGCATAGCGCTTTTCGCTGGTCGGATGCGTGCTGAGTATCGCGCTGTGCGCGCGACTGCCACTGAGCTCGCCGAGTTTCTTCTGCAGCCGCAACATGCCTTGCGGGTTGTAGCCGGCTGCAATGAGCCAGTCGACGCTGAGGCGATCGGCTTCCAGTTCCTGGCTGCGGTTGAACTTCAGCGCGATCAGGTTTGCGCCAACGCCGACCGCGGCACCGCTCACCGCACCCGCGAGTACGCCGTTGTGTTCGCCGACTTTTGCGCCGACCACGGCGCCGAGGATCGCGCCGAGGATGCGTACGCCGTCCTGCTTGCGCCGTCCTGCGCGGATGTGATCGGCCTTGTGATGGGCGAGTTCGTGGCCGAGTGCGGCAGCGACCGCGTCGCGATCCTCCTTCACGTATTCGACGAGACCGTCCTGCACGACGACGATTTTCTCGTCGCCGACATCGGTCGCGAATGCGTTCACGTCGGAGTCGCTGGAATAGATCAATTTCGCATCGACGCCGCTCTGTCTTTCCAGCGCGGCATAGATCGTTTCCAGCTCGGTCGCCTGCGCGCGCCACTCCGGATTCGTCGCCTGGGTCGCGACCGAATGCATCAGATAGGCGTGGGTTTCCGCGCGCGCAGGACCGCCGGCGAATACCAGGGCGGCGAAGACAGTGGCGAGCAAGGTTTTCATGAGTTTTCTTCCATGACGACAGCGGTATCGACGCTTGGCCCGAAGGATAAGCAGGCCTGCATCGAAACAAAATTGGCGTGACGATGCGGCAGCCCTCGCATTGACCGGGCTGCCGCGACTGGATCAAACCCTGAAAGTAGTGGTCGCGGTCAGAGCCGTCGTGCTCGCCGCTACGCAGGCAACAGTTCCTGAAATCTGCGTGCCGAGCCACAGGGGCACGGATCGTTGCGGCCGAGCTTCTCGATCAGGGTCTTGTCGCCGTGGACCACGCGATCGCCGCGTTTGACACGGGTTTCCGAAGGGAAGCCGCGGCGTCGCTTACGCGTGATTTCGACCGTAAAAGCCGTCGGGTTCGTGAGTGTCGTTTTTCATGGCGCACCTCCTGGCAATGCCCGCGCTGCCGCGGGCCATGGCGGCGGCTTTCCTCAGCCGCCAAGTTTCTGCTTGATCAGCGCCGATACCTGGCCCATGTCGGCGCGACCGGCGACCTGCGCCTTGACCAGACCGACGACCTTGCCCATGTCCTTGGCGCTGGCGGCGCCGGAATCGGCGACCGCCTTGGCAACGATGGCTTCCACTTCGGCCGCGGACAGCTGCGCCGGCATGTAGGTCTGAATCACGCCGACCTCGAATTCCTCGATGATCGCAAGGTCCTCACGGCCGGCGTCGCGGAACTGCGTGATCGAGTCGCGGCGCTGCTTGAGCATCTTCTCGATCGCAGCCAGCACCTGCGTGTCGTCGAGCATGATGCGTTCGTCGACTTCGCGCTGCTTGATGGCCGCGTTGATGAGACGGATCACACCGAGGCGATCCTTGTCGCCGCTTTTCATCGCAGCCTTCATGTCGTCGACGAGGCGTTCTTTGAGGGACATGATCGTTCCTTGGAATGATGTTCTGGTGGACAGGGGTGTGGCATCAGGGTCGCAAGCCCACAGCCAGCCACAACGCAAAAAGCCGGCACCGCTTGCGCGATGCCGGCCGATGAACAGCCCTTTCATCCAGCGGCGAACCCCGACAGGGTTCGCGCGTGATCAATACAGACGCTGTTTCTTGGTCACGTCGCGCGATACGCGGCGCAGGTGACGCTTGACTGCGGCGGCGCGCTTGCGCTTGCGCTCCTGGGTCGGCTTTTCGTAGAACTCGCGCTTGCGCACTTCGGCCAGAACGCCGGCTTTTTCGCAGGTGCGCTTGAAGCGGCGCAGGGCAAACTCGAACGGTTCGTTTTCGCGAACTTTGACGCTGGGCATAAACTCTCCAATGCAAAATCACCCGGGGCTGTCGGGCGAGCCGTGTA
>JBDSBK010000337.1:0-4257 GCA_039921645.1 Dokdonella sp. | reverse complement strand
GCATCGCAAGGATGGACCAGTCGGCCGCATCGACCGGCGCGGACAGCAACAGCGTCGACGCATCGTCGTTCGGGCTGACCTCGCGCAGCACGCTTTCGAGGCGTGCGCGCCGCTCGCGCAGCGGCAGAGCGCGCACATCGCGACCGTCGTGCTCGAGCAGATCGTAGGCGAGCAGGGCGGCGGGACTGTCGGCGAGAAGTTTCGCACCAGGCTTGAGTCGACCGATGCGCTTCTGCAGCGCTCCAAAAGCAAGCGGCGCGCCATCGCGCCAGACGAGGATTTCGCCGTCGAGGGCGACGCCATCCGGCAATGCCGCTGCCGCGGTTTCGATCTCCGGAAAACGGCCGTCGAGCCGCTCCTCACCGCGCGACCACAGTCGTGCCCGTCCATCCCGTTTCAGCAACTGCGCGCGAATGCCGTCCCACTTCCACTCGGCGAGCCAGTCATCGCGATCGCCCAATTGCTCGATCGGCTGTTCCCACGGTGAGGCGAGAAAAAACGGATACGGCTGGTCCGCGCTCGCGGCGACGTCCGCGGCGTCGAGCAGCGCGCGGAATGCCTCGGCGCCCGGTTGCCAGTCGCCGCTGAGCCGGTGCGCGATCTGCGCGGTGTCGAGTCCGCTGGCGCGCGCCAGACCCTGCACGACGAGCCGCTGCGATACGCCAACGCGCAGGCTGCCGGTGAGCAGCTTGTTGAGCACGAAACGTTGCGCGTGCGGCAGATCCTTCCACCATCCGAGCAATCGCGCGGCTCGCGCTTCGGCGTCGAGCGTGGGCAGCGGAGCCAGGCGTTGCTCGATCCATTCGGTCAGCGTCGCTGCATCGCGCTCGTCGCCGGGCGCATCGAGGAGGAGATCGATCGTCTCGGCGAGGTCGCCCACATGACTGTAGCTTTCCTCGATCAGCCACGGCGGATAGCCACTTGCCTGCGACGCCAGCGCGCGCAGTTCGCTGGACTTGATGAGGCGTTTCAGCTTGCGCCCGGCCAGAACGTACACAGCCCACGCCGCGTCCGCGGCAGGCGCATCGGTAAAGTAAGCAGCGAGCGCCTCGACCTTCGCGCTGGTCGCGGTCGATGCATCCAGGCGTTCGTACAATTCGGCGAATCGGCGCATCAGTCGTCGCCGCCATAGTCGGTGCGCAAGGGTTCGGCATCCAGGCCGAGTTCGCGCAGGTAAGGCACCAGCGCGTCGGTATTGCCGTGCGTCGGCAGCACGCGGGTCGCGCCGGTCGCACGCACGGTGTCGATCAACGCGGGCCAGTCGGCATGATCGGAGAGGATGAAGCCGCGGTCGTAACCGCGCCGGCGGCGATTGCCGCGGATGCGCATCCAGCCGGAGGCAAATCCGGTCGATGCATTGGCAAAGCGACGCATCCACGGCGAGCCTGCTGCGGATGGCGGCGCCAGAATCAGTTCGCCGGCAAAATCGCGTCCGCGCGCACTCTCGCCGACCGCGACCGTTGGCAGCATGCGCACGCCCAGTTCGCGATAACGCTCGACCAGCGCGAGCATCGCGCCATGCAAGTGCACCGTCCGGTCCGTGTGTGCGGCGAGCTCGCAGAGCAACCGCTGCGCCTTGCCGAGCGCGTAGCAGAACAACACGGCCGGCACGCCCCTGGTCGCACATTCGTCCCACCATGCAAGCAGGTCGCGCACGATCTGTTCCATCGCTGGCCAGCGATACACCGGCAGCGCGAAGGTCGCCTCGGTGACGAAGACATCGCACGGCACCACCTCGAACGCCGCACACGTGGGATCGGCAGCCCGCTTGTAGTCGCCGGAGACGACGCATACGCGCCCGTTCACTTCGATGCGCACCTGCGACGAGCCGAGAATGTGTCCGGCCGGATGCAACGATACCCATGCGTCGCCGAAGCGACGCTTGACGCCGTAGTCGATCCCCTCGATGTCTGCTCCGGCAAGGCGTTCGCCCAACAGCAAAAGGCCTGCGCTCGCTGCGTAGTAGCGAGCGGAGCCGGCGCGCGCGTGATCGCCGTGCGCATGCGTGATGATCGCGGTCGCCGTCGGTTGTCCGGGATCGATGTGAAAATCGCCGGCGCGGCAATAGAGGCCCTTCGGCGTTGGTTCGATCAGGTCGCTTTCGAGCAAACTCATCCGTCGTAACCCTTGATCCCCATCCCATCGACATGCGCCCGTTCGTCGTCGCTACGGGCAAGGTCGGACCTTAGTTGCGCATCGATGAACGCCGGATGGCCGGTTCGGGAATTCCTCGGCGATCTGACCGGCCTGCGCGTGCGCGGATCAACCGCCGCATCGCATCGCGATGTCACGCCGCGAGAAGCCACTGCGCTAGACTGCGACGACGGCGGCAGGGAACACGATGACACACGATGCAGTCCCAGCAGGACTCGAGACCGACGCGTTGTTCGCGCAGGTCTACGATCGCCTCAAGGCGATGGCAGGGCGTCAGCTCGGCGCGGGCCGACACACGCTCGACGCGACCGCGCTGGTGCATGAACTCTACCTGCGCATCGGCGCAGATCGCGACCTCGTCTTCGAACATCCGAACCAGTTCTTCACCTACGCGGCGAGAGCCATGCGGCACCTGCTCACCGATCGCGCGCGTGGTCGCCTGCGCCAGCGTGCCGGCGGAGAGTGGATACGCACCACATTGACTGGCAGCGACTGGCGCCTTGCGCTGGACAGCGCGGATCAGGCCATCGAACTCGACCAGGCGATGCAGAAGCTGGAGGCGTGCGATGCGCGCGCGGCACGCGTCGTCGAACTGGTCTGCTTCGCGGGTCTCGAGCACGCGCAGGCGGCCGAGGCGCTCGGAGTCGCGGCGCGCACGGTTGCACGCGACTGGCGCTTCGCGCGCGCATTCATCAAGAGCGAAATCGATGAGGCAAGCGAGTAGGAAAGACACGCGCGACGGTCGGCGCTGTACGGAGCGCCGATGAGCGTGCCGTCGACGGATCTGCGCGACCTGTTCGAGGCGGCGCTGGCGCTCGCGCCCACGGCGCGCGCCGAGTTTCTCCAACTTCAGTGTCCTGACGCAGCCTTGCGCGCCCGTGTCGAGTCGATGTTGCGTGCGGACGCTGCAGAAGACGATTCGTTGTCGAGCGGACGTGTCGATCATCTCGCGCGCGCGATCGGCGATGCCCCGCCATCGCCATCGCCATCGTTGCCAACGGGCAGTCGCATCGGACCGTTCGAGATCGTGCGCGTGATCGGCGAAGGCGGTTCGTCGACGGTGTTCGAGGCACGCCGCGACGTGGAAGGTGCAAGCCAGCGCGTAGCATTGAAACTTCTGCGCCAGAATCTGCTCAGCCCGGAAGCACGTCGCCGCTTCGGACGCGAGCAGCGCGTGCTGATCCGCCTGCAACATCCGAATATCGCACGGATGATCGAGGGCGGACTCACGCCCGAGGGCCTCGCCTATATCGCGCTCGAACTCGTCGACGGCGTGCCGCTCACCGATTTCGCGCGCGCGAACGCGCTCGGCACACCCGACTGCCTGAAGATGTTCGCGACCGTCTGTCGTGCGGTCGACGCCGCGCACCGCGCGCTGATCGTGCACCGCGACATCAAGCCGTCGAACGTGCTCGTGACTGCGGAAGGCGAGGTCAAGCTGCTCGATTTCGGCATCGCCAAGCTGCTCGCCGACGAGACCGGGCCAGATGCGACCGTGCTGCAGGCGTTCACGCCGGCGTATGCGGCGCCCGAGCAGGTCGACGGCGGCGCGATAACGACGGCCACCGATGTGTATGCGCTTGGCGTCGTGCTCGGGGAGCTGCTGACCGGCGAGCGTCGCCACGATCGCGACACGCGACCGAATCCGTCGACGACTGCGCGGGCAAGCGGTGCCGGGCAGGCGTTGCGAACGAGGCGGCGCCTGCACGGCGACCTCGATGCCGTCGTCACGATGGCGACGGAAACGGACCCGGCTCGGCGCTACGCATCGGCTGGCGCGTTCGCCGACGAGATTGGCCGCGTGCTCGAAGGACGTCCGGTGCACGCGCGTCCGCAGACGCGCTGGTACCGCACGCGCCGATTCGTTGCGCGACATCGCGGCGGGGTCGCGGTGAGCATGGCCTTCCTCGTCGCGCTGGTCGCCGCGCTGGCTTTTGCGCTGTGGCAGGCGCGCGTCGCGCACGAGGAAGCTGCTCGCGCGAACAGGCAGACGCAACATGCGGAAAACGTGCGCGACTTCCTCGTGTCCGTATTCGATGCGGCGCAGGCGGATGTCCCGCGCGACCGTCGGCCGACCGTCGAGCAACTCGTCGACGATGCCGG
>JBDSBK010000336.1:0-2901 GCA_039921645.1 Dokdonella sp. | reverse complement strand
CGAGGGTCGGCGTCTTCTCGCGCTCGAAACCCGTCAGCGCGTCGAAATGGGCACGGCCATCCGCGCCGCTCGCTTGCGTGAGCAGAACCTGCCCGTTCTTGCCGAGGATCTCGACGCTCGCGTCCGCGACCGGCGCACCGCTGTGGATCGACTGCACGAAGATGTCGAGGCTGCCGTCGAGCGATTTCTTGAGCACGGTGCCAAGGTCGGTCACGACGACGAGGCGCGAATCCTTGAAGCTGCCTTCGTTGCCGCTCTCCGCGTCGCCTTCGCCTTCGGATTCGCCGTCGGATTCGCCTTCGGCGTTGCCTTCCTCGTCGCCGGCGCTCTCGTCATCGGCGCTGCCGGCATCGCTCGCCGTGCTGACCTCGGGTTTCGCGGTGTCCGCGGGCGCGTCCTTGCTCGGGTCGTAGCCGGTCAAGGTGAGCAGGAACACGCCCCGCTTGTCCTTGCCGAGGTAGTGGCTGAGATCGACGCCTTCGTAGTGCGGCTTGGTCGGATCATCGGCCGTGAAGCTGAGTTTCTGTTCGAAGCGCTCACTGATCTGATCCGGCGACAATGCGCCCAGCTCGGGTTTGGCGAAGGTGCCGGCGTGATTGAACGCAACGAGGTGCTGGATCTGGTCCGGCAGCACGCGCGCGATCTCCAGATGCATGCCGGGCATGTTGCGCGCGACGACGGCGACGCGCTTGTCGCCGCCGAGCGAGAGCAGCGCACCGTCCGCCATGAAGCGCAGCATCTGCGGATAGTCGGGCACGCGCACGCTGTTCTGCCACAACGAACCCAGGCGATAGCCGCCGAAGGATTCAAGTCCCTTGGCAACGCGCAGATACACATAGCGTCCCGGATCGGCGCGGTACTTGAAACTGATCTGCGCGTTGTAGTCGCGCTCGCCCGCAACCGGTTCGAGGTCGAGCTTCTGCGCGGACTTCAGGATTTTCTCGGAAAGATTCGCATCGCCGGACCAGTCGTAAGGTGCGCTGCGTTCGCTTTCCTTGCTTTCCGGGTGATACACCGGCAGCAGCCACGCTTGAACTGCCTTCGCCGCTTCCTTTTCGCCGACCGCTTGCGAAAGCGTGAAGGTAAGTACCTGCTCGGGTTCGAGGCGCGCATTGTCGGCGAGCACCGCATCCATGCCGCTGACCGACAGGCTGTACAGGCCCGGCACTTCGACGACCGCATCGACGGGCTCGGCGAGCGTGCTGCCACCGACGGACGCGCGGACGCCACGATCGATCTTCAGCGCGACGGAGCTGTCGTCCTTCGGCACCGCGAGCGGTTCCGAATGCACGTAGGCATTGATCTTGCGACGGTCGTAACTGACGACGAACTTGCGCGCGACCGCGCCCTTCGGCGTCGCCTGCGTGAGCGCGAGGCGCTTTTCGAATTCGACGCCATCGACGGGATGGCTGAAGTGGACCTGGAATACCGCTTTCTTGAGCGCGGCATCCTGCGGGTCCTGATAAAACTCGTTGCTCGCGACCGTCGCCTTGAACGGCGCGCTGTCGAAGCCGAGCTTGAGATTGGGCACATACGCCTGCGCTGCAAGCGCCGCCGCACGATCGATGACGACGTCGTAGTGCTGGCCGACCGGCCAGTCGGCGCTGGGCGTGAAGGTCAGGGTTCGGTCGTTGCTCCACAGCCAGATGCCCGCGAGTGCCGGTTGCAGTGCGACGCCGTCGCCGGGCGCCTTGCCGACCTTGTCGAGCGGCGCGACGGAACCGGAGAAATTGAGCGTCAGCGAAGCAACTTCAACCGGATCGACGTCATACCGCGTCGGTGAAGGGGCTTTGGCATGCAAGGTGATCGCAACAGGCTCGGGTGGGTGTGGCCGGTTCTTCCACCAGAGCGCGCCCTGCCAAACGCCGAGTCCGAGCAGCAACACAGCCGCCGCGATGCCGCCGCTGCGCGCGGGCCGACGCCGGACCGCTCGACCAAACGATGCGGCCGTCGTACCGGTCGAGCGTAACCACCCCGGCGCCGACCATGTCAGCTGACCGAACAGCATCGAGAACAGCCACACGAACGCGCGCCAGAGTGCGCGCAGCAGCGAAGCCAGACCGCTCAGCGCGAGCACAGGCAGGCGCAGCAGCCACCGAATCACATCCATGGTTGGTTCCCCGATTCCGCCCCGCCAACGCCGGCGGGAAGCCGGCCATGATCCCGCATTCCGGTGGCACGGCGATAGCCTGCGCATGCCTCGATACATGCGCAGTATGGCTCGGGGGTGTGGCCTGGATCGGGCGCCCGGCGGGCCGGTTTCTGGCTTTTGGCCATGATCGACCCGCCACGCTGCCGATCCGCGCGACCATGGAAAGCTGGCGGCGTTGCGCCGGCTCCGCCCGGAGCAGGAACCGCGCAGGCGACGTGTCCCGGCATGCCAGCGCGGTTGAGGAAGCGCGACCGCGCTCTTTGTCGTACCGGACCGCGCCGGTTCCCGAGCTCCGATGGGTGCGACCGCATCGCGAATCCGCAATCGAACGGCGTGTCGGCAGCCCGAGCACGCGCGCCTTCCTGAACCGCCGGATTGCAGAGACTTGACGCGGCAACTTGCGTGCGATTAATCTTCACCATCGTACTAACGCATTAATACATCAATACGATGAAACGCCGACAGATCGAACCCGAGCTCGACTCGAACCGCGCCGAACGCTCGCTGTGCGAGGCCTTGCTCACCTTGCGCAGCATCGACGAGGTGCGCGCCTTCCTCGGCGATCTGTGCACGCCGGCCGAACGCGAATCCATGCGCGACCGCTGGAGCGTCGTGCCGCACTTGCTCGCCGGCGAACCCTACTGGCAGATCCACGACGCGACAGCGGTCAGCATCACCACGATCGGACGCGTCGCGCGCTGCCTTGAGGATGGAGCCGGCGGCTACGCACTGGCGGCATCGCGCACGCG
>JBDSBK010000335.1:0-5008 GCA_039921645.1 Dokdonella sp. | reverse complement strand
GGTCTGCGAAGACCCTTGCGCCCAGCTCACTGCCGTATTCGGCGCGGTGACCTTGAACGGACCGGCGGTGTTGACCACGCTGAGCGAAATGTCCGCGCTCTGGCTGGTGCCCAGTCCGGGACGCTCGTCGCGTGCCGTCAGGCGAAATTTCAGCGTGCGCGTCGTGGTCGGCAAGGTTTCGCCCGGCAGAGCAACGCCGGTCAGAATGGTCGACAACTTCGGGAACATGCGCGCGCCCGTCGTAGTGGTCGGCCATGATCGGAAGATCGGGCTCGTACCATTGTCGCCCGCAGTCAGTGGGGCCTGCGGACCCAGATCCCATTCCTCCCAGTTGTACGTCACTGTGTCTCCACCGTCGGCATCCGTCGCTGCGCCGGTGAGCACGAACGGCGTGTTCGCGGGAATCGTCAGGCCGCTCGGCAGGCTGCCGGTGTTGATCACCGGTGCATGGTTGGCATTCACCGTATTGGCCGAGCAATTGCCGCCCGCAGCAGTGTAGTTGGTGACTTCCTGCAGACTGATCGCATGGAAGAACGGATCCGAATGCGGCTGCAGGTCATCGGCACCGCAGATGCCGGCGTAGCTCATGATCGTGGTTCCGCTGCCGGGCTCGTACGCGGTCGATCCATTGCGATTGCCACCCGAGCAATTGCCGAGCGAGCCGTTGAACGGATGGTTGCCGCCGAACTGGTGGCCCATCTCATGCGCCACGAAATCGATGTAGAACGCGTCCCCGATCGGATTGGGCAAGCCGGTGGTTCCGCGTGCCTTCTGTCCTGAACTGCAGACGACACCCAAGCCGGCGACGCCGCCACTGCCGGTGGTGAACACGTGGCCGATGTCGTAGTTGCCGACGCCAATGGCAGCACTGATCACGCTGGTGCTGTTGCTGATCACGCCTGTGCCGTTGCTGCCGAACGGATCGCCGGTCGCGCTCGCATACATGATGAGATCGTTGTTCGGCACCAGGGTGAGCTGGATCGACATTTCAGATTCGTAAACCTGGGTCACGCGATTGACTGCGAGCACGGTCGCCGCGAGACCGCCAGCTTTCGTGCCGCCGCCGACCGCTGCAATGTACTGATGGTTCGCCGCGACAGCCGTGCGATAGACGCGGTGATTGACGCCGGTTTGCGTCATCGGCGCAGGCGCAAGATTCAATCCTGCCGGATCGATGTGATTGCTGTTGACCTCGCAGATGCCCTCGCCTGTCGGCACCGCCAATCCGGCGCGCTTGAAGCTCAGGTAGCGATCGCCACTGCCGAGCACTTCCGGGCGAACCAGCCACATGCCGGACGGATCGAACACCATCGCCTGGAATCCCATCGGCGATACGTCCACGCGCACCGCGCGCCCCAGCGCATCGCTGCCCTTGAGGCTGATGATGTCAGGATACTTGGCCTGCAATTCGATCGGCATGGTGCCCGAATCGGTGACCATGAAATCGGCAAACCCACCATCGGGTTGCGGCAACGCGATCGTCGTCGCGACACCGTTCTCGTGGGCAGCCTGCAGGTACGCCGCCACCTCTGCGGTATCCAGCGTCAATGCGCGGAATCCGGAGGGATGTGGTGCATCCGCCGACAAACTGCGTCCTGCGTCATCGTGCCACCAGGAATCGGTCGGTCCAGCCCACGCCGTCGCGGCGCTGGCGAAACCGATCAGCAAAACGGCATGTTTTGCACATGTGATCAGATGCTTGTTCACTAGGTTTTCCCCAAAACGGTTGCGCCGGAATCGGCGGTCAATTCGATGATTCGGTGATACACAGACGCGGTGACGCGCATGAGTCCGGCGATGGATGCCCGGGAAGCGGCATCGCATTCCGTCAATTCAAATCCCTGGTCTCGCGCCTGCGCCGAAGATTGCGATTCTCTGCGCAACTTTGGGTGGCGTCCGGTGCCAATGTGAACGCGCGATGGCCATCCATTCGCCACGACGGAGCCGCTTTCCAGCGGACAGCCGGAATGTACAAGGCACGGTCGAGCGTGGCGAGTGCATTGGAAGGATTTGACGTACGACTACGTCCGTAGACCGATCCAGCTGGCCCCGGAGGATGATCGGAACGATCGGGCCACGGTTTGCAGCCGAAGCGCGCGGCACCACTGTTCGGAAGCCGGGCGCGCACAGGGTGTCCAAGCTCATCGTTTTGCGGGGTCAGGCAGATATCGCCGCCCCGGATGAACGGCATTCAGATGCCAGCAGGCGTGTTGTCCGGATGCAGCCAGCCGGATTCGCCATCGGCGTAGTGCTCGTTCTTCCAGATCGGCACGCGCCGCTTCACCTCATCGATGATCCAGCGGCAAGCCTCGAACGCGGCATCGCGATGGTCGGCACTGACACCGACCCACACTGCGAGGTCGCCGATCGCAAGCAAGCCGACGCGGTGAATGCAGCGTGCTTCGCGCAGGCGGAAACGCGCCATCGCCTCGGCAAGGATCGCTTCGCCTTCACGTTCGGCGAGTGGCGCGTACGCCTGATAGCCGAGCTGCAATACTGCGCGCCCGTCGTTGTGATTGCGCACCCAGCCCTCGAAGCCGACGCAGGCGCCCGCTGCTGCGTGATCGAGTGCGTTGCGCTCGGTACCGACATCGATCGTCGCATCGCTGAGCCGGAAGCGATTCATCCGCCCGATACCGGCGGTAAAAACACCACCTCATCGCCTTCCGCGAGACGATGACCCCAATCGACCAACGCGCCGTTCACGGCAACACGCAAGCGCGTTGCGGTGAATGCAAAATCGTGGATTTTCGCGATCTCGGCATACAGCTCGCGCGGCGTGGGCGCGTCGCTGTCGCGATCTTCGCTGGCGCACCCGGCGCGATCGGCGAGGCTCGCGAAATAGAGCAATCGGTAGTTCATCGACTGGAAACCTTTCCACCCGTCACACGCCGCTTGCCCCCACTTTTTTCGACGAGGTGCAAGCCGTCGATGACGATCTCGTGCGACAAGGCCTTGCACATGTCGTACACGGTCAATGCCGCGACGCTCGCGCCAGTGAGCGCCTCCATTTCCACACCGGTCTTGTGCGTGAGCGCGACCGTGCAGCGGATCGCCAGTTCGGTCTTTGTCGCGAATTCGATCTCGATACGGCAATGTTCGATCGGCAGTGGATGGCAGAAAGGAATCAGCTCGTGCGTGCGCTTGACGGCCATCGTGCCAGCGATGATCGCCGTGTCGATGATCGGGCCCTTGGCCGAGCGTAGATCCTGCGCACGCAGGATCTTTGCGACGGCGGCGGGAAAGCGCACGCGCACTTCGGCAACCGCTTCGCGTCGCGTCGCCGGTTTTGCGCCGACGTCGACCATGCGCGGCTTTCCGTCGGCGTCGATGTGAGTGAGCACCTTGTTCGCCACCTCAACCTCCGATCGCATACATTTCAACGTGCTCGCGTGCTGCTGGCGTAGACGCGCTGCGAATTTCGCTGTAGCGGTCATCGCGCGCATTCCAGACGGCGCGGACAAGTTCGCCAAGTTCCGCGTCGGTTGCACCCGCGCGCATAGGGCCGCGCAAATCGTGGCCGCTGTTCGCAAACAGGCAGGTGTAGAGCTTTCCATCGGCCGACAGGCGCGCTCGCGAGCAATCGCCGCAGAACGGTTCGGTCACCGAACTGATGAAGCCGATCTCGCCGGCGCCGTCGGAAAAACCGTAGCGTCGCGCGACTTCACTGCCGTAGTTCGCTTCAAGTTCGCGCAGCGGCCAGCGTTCGGCGATCTGCGCACGCAGCTGCGCGCTCGGCACGACGAGGTCGCGCTTCCAGTCGTTGCAGGTGCCGACATCCATGTACTCGATGAAGCGCAGGATGTGCCCACTGCCGCGAAAGTGCCCGACCAGGTCGAGTACTTCGTGGTCGTTGCTGCCGCGCATGACGACACAATTGATCTTCAACGGCGAAAATCCGGCGCGTTCGGCCGCTGCAATCGCTTCGAGCACGTTCGAGATGTCGCCACGACCGCCCGACATTGCCTTGAATGTGTCCGGATGAATCGAATCGATGCTCAGCGTGATCCGTTTCAGGCCGGCATCGCGCAGCGTCTGCGCTAGAGGCGCGAGCAGGCTGCCATTGGTGGTCAATGCGAGATCGTCGATGCCGGGAATCGCGGCAAGCTTGCGCACGAGTTCGGGGAGATCGCGCCGCAGCAAGGGTTCGCCGCCGGTCAGCCGAAGCTTGTGCACGCCGAGGCCAGCAAAGATCGTGGCGAGACGTTCGATTTCCTCGAAACGCAAACGCTCCGCCTTGCTCAGGAACTCGTGGTCGCGCGGGTACTGGTCCTCCGGCATGCAGTATGGGCAACGGAAATTGCAGCGATCGACCACCGATATGCGCAAGTCGGACAACACGCGACCACGCTGGTCGCGTGGCGGCGCAGCGGCTTGCGCAGGATCGAACGTGATCGGGATTTGCGCGCCCATCAGTCAGCCTCGACCGCGGCAATCGGACGCGTGCGCGGCGGCGACAGCAGCAGCGCATCGCCGCGCCGGGCGACGCGAAAGCCCTGCGCCTCCATCGTTGCTGCATCGGCTTCGCTGGCGTAGTGATAGAGCATAAGGCGGCTGTGCAATTCAGACGGGTATTCACGCTCGAGATCATCGAGACCGGTGTGCGAAGGATTCGCGTGCAGCGCACAGTCGTGCGCAACGATTTCGCCGTGTGCAGCATACGCCGCCAGCATTTCGGGTATCGGCCGTGTATCGCCGGTCCAGACGAAGCTGCCGCGCAGAGAAATCCCGAACGAAGTCAGCGGCGCATGGTGCCTCGTCGCGAATACGTCGAACCAGAATCCGTCGCACCAGAAACCGCGCGACAGCGGAATCAACGCAAACGCGTCCCAGAAGTTCGCGCCGCCCTCCGCCAGCACTTCCGGATAGTCGGCGACGCGCGCCTGCAGCAACGGAATCAGCGCCGCGTGCGCATACAGTCGGACGCGGCCGCGCCATTGCGGGTCGAAGTAGATCTTGTAGAAAAGACGTTCGAGACCACCGACATGGTCCATGTGCACATGCGTGA
>JBDSBK010000334.1:0-9495 GCA_039921645.1 Dokdonella sp. | reverse complement strand
GCGAGTTCCGACGGCGTCGCTGCGTACGCTTCACGCGTCGCCGGATCGAGTACGCGCACGAGGCGCTGCGCGAGCACGCCGACAAGGCTCGATGCGAGCAGGAACGGTTCGACGCCCATGTCGCGCAAGCGCGCGACGGCACCAGCGGCGGAATTCGTGTGCAGGGTCGACAGCACCAGATGGCCGGTCAGCGACGCCTGCACCGCAACGTCGGCGGTTTCAAGATCGCGAATTTCGCCGACCATCACGACGTCCGGATCCTGGCGCAGGATTGCGCGCAGTCCGCGCGCAAACGTCATGTCGACGCGCGTGTTGACCTGCGTCTGGCCAACCCCGTCGAGGTAATACTCGATCGGATCCTCGACCGTCATGATGTTGCGCGAACTGTCGTTGAGCTTGAGCAGCGCGCCGTACAGCGTCGTCGTCTTGCCCGAACCGGTCGGGCCGGTGACCAGAAGAATGCCGTGCGGGCGCGAAACCAGATCTTCAAGCCGTGTACGCGTCGCGTCGTCGATGCCGAGATGGATCAGGTCGAGTTTGCCGGCCTGCTTGTCGAGCAGACGCAGAACGACGCGCTCGCCGCGACCTGCGGGAATCGTCGAGACGCGCACATCGACCGGTCGCCCTGCGATGCGCAGACCAATGCGCCCGTCCTGCGGCAGCCGGCGCTCGGCGATGTCGAGCTTGGCCATCACCTTGATGCGGCTGACCACCGCACTCGCGATCGCTTTCTGCGGCGCGAGTACTTCGCGCAGCACGCCGTCGATGCGGAAGCGCACGACGAGGCGATTTTCGTACGGCTCGATATGGATGTCCGACGCGCCTTCCTTGACCGCTTCGGTCAGCAGCGCATTGATCAGGCGAATGATCGGCGCATCGTCGTTGCTCTCGAGCAGGTCTTCCGGCTCGGGTAGATCGTCGGCGACGCTCTTCAGATCCATGCGCTCGTCGAGATCGGAAACCATCGTGCGCGCATCATCGCCCTGCTCGTACAGGTCACGCAGCAGGCGTTCGAACTCGACGGCTTCGAGTTTGGTGAAGTGCAGCGGCGCACCGAGGTGACGACGCAATTCCGCGAGCACGTCGGCGCGCACGCCCGATCGGCAGGTGACCTCGGCCGTACCGTCGCGCCAGCCCGTCAACGCGACGCCATGCCGGCGCGCAAAGCCGAAGCTCGGTCGTGACGGGCGCGTTTCGGGCTTTGCAGCGGAGGCTGCTTCGCTCACCGACGCGGCTCCGGCGGTGCAGGCGGCTTGACCATGTCGGGCTGGCCATCGAGCGTCGGACTGGCGAGAAAGTCGTGCACTTCAGGCAGCACCGGGCGTAACGCACGCGGTGTCATCGGCCAGTCCTCCTGGCGCAACTGCAGCTGCTCCGTGCGCATGAAGTTGTATTTCTCGCTCGATACCGCAGCCTCGGTCGCCGCATCGCGCAGGATGCGCGGATGCAGAAACACCATGAGGTCGCTCTTCTTGCGATCGTTGGTGCGGTAGCGGAACAGGTTGCCGAGCAGCGGGATATCGCCGAGTCCCGGCACCTTCTGCACGTTGTCCTTGGCCTGGTTGTCGATGAGGCCACCGAGCACGAGCAGCGAATCGTCCTTGACCAGCACGCTCGTGGTCAGCTCGCGCTTGTTGGTGATGAGATCGACTGCGCCGGTCACGGTCGGTGCGAGCGAGGAGACTTCCTGATGGATGTCCAACCGCACAGAATCGCCGACATTGATCTGCGGCTTGACCTTGAGCACGAGGCCGACGTCCTTGCGCTGGATCGTCTGGAACGGATTGCTGATGCCACCGCCGCCTGCGCTGCCCGCCGTCGTGTTCGCCGTCGTGTATTGGCCGGTCAGGAACGGCACTTCCTGCGCGACCTTGATTTCCGCTTCGGTGTTGTCGAGCGTGAGCACGGAAGGCGTCGACAGGATGTTCGACTTGCCATCGCCGTTCAGCGCACTGACCAGCGCGCCGAGCCCGAGCAGCTTGCTGCCGTCGCGCAAGGTAATCGAGCTTGCGACGTAGCCGAGATTGAAACCATTGCCGATGCCGAGCGGATTCTGCGTCGCGGCGAGGATGTTGTTGCCGGGGGAATTGTTGCTGGTGAAATTGGTGCCGCCAATGACGCGGTCGCCCGCGGGCAACTGCCACTGCACGCCGAGTTCGTTAGCGGTCTGGTCGGCGACCTCGGCAATCACCGCCTCGATCAGCACCTGATTGCGGCGGATGTCGAGCTGGCGCACGACCGCGGCAAGCGAACGGAAGATCGCCGGCGGCGCGCTGATGATCAGCGCATTGGTTTCCGCGTGCGCCTGGATCGTCGCCGGCGATGCGCCGCCGCCACCGGCGTCGCCCGCTTTGGGCGCTGTCGGTGGCGCGACGCCGCTCAACGTCGTTGCCACGCCCTGCAGGATAGGCACGAGATCCTTTGCGCTCGCGTAGTGCAGATAGATGACCTGGGTATCGCCGCCGCTCTCCATCGGGGAGTCCAGATGCGCGATCAATGCGCGCATGCGCAGGCGTCCATTTTTCGCGCCGGCGAGCAGGATCGAATTGGTGCGCGTGTCGGCGAACACGCGCGCGTTCTCGCCATTCGCCTGCGCCGTCTTGTCGTCGGCGAGCATCGTCAGCGTGCGCGCCATCTCGGCCGCGTTCGCGTGGACCAGCGGAATCATCTCGACCTGCGCGTCCGACACGGTGTCGATGCGGCGAATGATTTCCGCGAGGCGCTGCACGTTGCCGGCGCGATCGGAAACGACCAGCGAGTTCGAGGTCGCATGCGCGATCAGCTGACCGCCTTGCGGCATCAGCGGACGCAGGATCGGGACCAACTCCGCCGCGGAAACGTGCTTGACCGGAACGATTTCGGTGACCAGTTCGTCGTCGCCGCGCTGGCCAAGACCGTTGACGCCGGTCGAGCCATCCTGCTGTGCGGTCGACTCCGGCACGATCTTGATCATGCTGCCTGCGGGCACCGCAGCGAAGCCGTGCACGCGCAGCACCGACAGGAATACGTCGTAGATTTCGTCGGGTTTCATCGGCCGCGCCGATACGACGGTGACCTTGGCCTGCACGTTCGGACCGATGATGAAGTTCTTGCCGGTGATCTCGCTGACCGTGGCAATCAACGCCTGGATGTCGGCATCCTTGAGGTTCAAGGTGTGGCGACCGTCGGCGGTCGTGGTGTGGCCGGGTTGTTGCGCTGGCGGCGGCGCGGTGCCGGTTTGCGCGTTCGCGATGCAGGACAGCGCGGCGAAAGCGCCGAAAACAATCGGCAGGAAGGCACGGCGCATCGTGGAAGTTTCCCTGTAACGAAGAGAGGTCATTGCAGACCGACCGTCACGTCGGTCGGCTTGCCATCGCGCAGCACGGTCACGCGGACCGAGCTGGCCTGACTGAGTTTGGACATGATTTCCTGGCCACGCGCAAACGAATCGATCGGTGTGCCATCGACCGACGTGATGACATCGCCTGCCCGCAGCCCGATCTGGCTGATCAAGGCCGCATCGCCGCTTGCGGAGAGACGCACGCCGGTCAGCTTGCCGCCGTCGAGTACCGGTACCACTTGCACACGCCGCGCCAGTTCATCGGGATTTTGGCGCAAGCGCGCGACCGTCTGCTGCCAGTCGGCGGGTGCCTTCACGTTGGTCCCGGCGGTGGGGGCTGCAGCGCCGGGGGTGAACGCCGAGGCGGCATTGGCGGGAATGGCTGCATTCGATCCCGTGCGGCTGCTCGCTTTCGCCGGTGTCAGAGGCACGACATCGGCCGGCGCGAGATTGCGATCGCGTGGCAACCTCAGGATTTCCTCGGCACCCTCGTGTTCGAGCACGATGCGATCGGAATACACCGCGGACAACCGCGCGCCCGGCACGACCTCCTCGCCGACGCGAATCGAGCGTTCGCCATTCTGTGGATCGGCGATGAGAGCCATTCCGGCTTTCGGATCGTTCTCGGCCAGGGTGCCGCGCAGGATCAGCGACAGCGTCGTCGCCGGGGCGCTCGCGCCCGTACCGGACTGCAACGGAGCGTTGCCGAACAAATGCCAGCGCGCGATCGATTGGGCAGGTTGGGTTCCGGCTGCCACGGCATCGGCACGCACTGGTGCACTCGCGAATGCGTCATCACCACGCGGAACGAGTGCCCAGAGCAACCGCACCAGCAACCACAACGCCAGGGCGGCAAGCACGGCGCAGCACACCGCGGCGGCGGGTTCCGCGTATCGGGTGCGATCGGTGCCCGGAAATGACAGCGCCATGCAGAGCGTCGTGCGAGGTGGCGGAAGTCGCAAGGGTATCAAACGCCGCCGTGGCGCGGGCGACCCGCACCCGTCGGACGACGGCAGCGCCGATTTCGCAGCCGCGATGAGGTTGAACGATACCGACGTCGAATCCGACTGACAGCGCAACCGGAGCCCTTTTCGATCGCCGGACATGTCCGCTTTCACCCGGAATCCGCGTACCCCAACGCGAACCGGCGACATGGCCGGCCTTTTGACCGGGAGTCCCCTGATGACCCATTCCTCCAAGTGCGACCGACCCATCGGTCTCTCGTTAGATCTCGCACGCCGGTTTGCGCGCGCGCTGGCAGCGTGCGCGCTGTGCATCGGCTTCACGTCGACCGTGGTCATCGCGCAGGACCAGGGCGCCGACCGCCGGTTCGACGCTTCTTCGGTCGACGCGAACCTCGCCGCTGATCCACTCGCGATCGAGGCGCCGGACGGAACCCCGCAGATCACCCACTGGGACTTCGATCCCGCGTTCGCCGCGCACGGTTGGGGCATCGACCGCTTCAGCGACAGCTCCGCGAAGAATTACTACGGTCGCAAGATCGCGCGGCTGGACAACGGCGACATCGTCATCGCGGGCCTCGTCCCGCGCGCGGGGTCGTCGACGTCCGACCAGCTCGGTCTCGTGCGCTACACCGCTGCCGGTCGACGCATCGCATGGGCCTCGGTCGATCCGACCTGGTCCCGTTACAGCAGCCAGTACATCGTGTATCCGAACGGCGCAGCCAACCAGCCCAGCGGCGCGTTCGTGTCGGTCGTCGGCCTGCAGGAATACGCTGGCAACCTCTTCGTGATGGTGAATGAACAATCGGCCGATGGCGCGGTTCATCCGATCGTGATGGTGTTCGCCGAGAGCGGATTCTTCAGGGGCTGGTGGACCTATGTTCCCGGTGGCAGCAACCAGAAACCCGGCACCGGATTCACGATCTCTTCGTCGAAGCTCATCGTGCTCGGAGCGGATCCCAGCCCGAGCGACTCGGGGCGTCCGCAGATGTGGATGTCCCGCTACTCGATCGCCGCCAACGGCAGCCTCAGCGCCGACCAGGATTTCGGATCGCAGGGCATCGCGACCTATCGGGCGTCCGCCTGCACGGTCGTGGCATCGTCGACCTACTGCGACACCTACCCGGCCGCCATCGCACCGACCGGCGGGTTGACCCAACTGGTATCGCCGAAATTCTATGTCATCGCGTCGGTGCGGGGTCCGGGCCACATCGATTTCTCCACAGCCACGATGCGCTTCAACGGCAACGGATCGCGCGACACGACGTTCAACTACAGCACCAGCAGCGGTTACGACGGAAGTTTCGACTTCGACGATGGCGGCGACAATGCCGACATCGCGGTCGCGATCCGCACCACTTATCACCTTGTGGTGCCGGTGCAGGTCGTCGAGGACATTTACGTCGTCTCGAAAGTCTCTCGCACGATACAGGCCGGCATCGGCGTGGTACGCATGGACGGCAGCGGCCAGCTGGTGAGCGGATTCGGTAACGGTGGCAAGGTGTTGACCGGTGGTTGTGGCGATGGCAGCGGCAACTGCCAGTTCAGCAACGTCGAGGACGTGCCCTTCTCGATGACGTTGTCGAAGGGATACCTCGGCATTGCCGGATGGTTCCAGGGTTTCGACGGAACGGTTCATCGCTTCACCGAGCCGATGTTCGCCGCGGTAAACGCGGGCAACGGCACGGTGGAAAACATCTACAACTATCCGATCCAAATAGGCGACGCGGCGTTCTACGACGTGGTCGGCAATGGCGACGGCACGTTCACGCTGGCCGGCGATGCGCGCGAAATCGCCAACGGCAACAACGTCGCTTACCTGACGGCACGACTGCAGCCGCACGACTTCATTTTCCGCAACGGAGTCGATTGACTGCGAATGCGCGGTGGCGCGGATCCCTGCTGGCGATCCGCGCCTTTTTCGATGTTGTCCGACGCGATGACCTACGCACAGCCATTCGTGCCATCGCAGCGATCCGCATGAATGCAGTCAGCTTGCATCGCATGCCCACACCCATTGGAGAAATCTCATGTCGATCGCACATCGACTGATTGGCCTGCTGGTCGGGCTTGCGATAGCCGGCAGCGCTGCTGCGCACGGCGGCGCCGATCATCCGCTCGTCGGCCGCTACGAAGGGTCCGAACTCGTCGGTCACACGCATAGCGGATTCGACGAAACCAACCTGATCTCGGGTCCGATCGTCGGCCCGGTGCGCAGCGCCACGGCAGCGGGATGGATGCATGTTGAAGGCAGCAGCGATCTCTATTACTACGCGCTGCCGGAAGGCCGTTCGTCGCTTGAAGTGCTGCGCAACTACGAAGCCAGCCTGAAAGCGAAAGGCTTCGTGACGCTGTTCAGTTGCGCCACCTCGAACGGCTCGTGCTACGCGAAGAGGCCGGGGCATGTCGACGCCACAGGTCCGTACGACTTCGCCAACGCACTGGACGCCGCCCCCGAGCTGCCGCGCCTCGGTGGCGACTACATCCGCAACTTTTTTGGCACCAACGCCCGCTACCTGCTGGCAAAGTCCGCGCAACCGGAAGGCACGGTCTACGCGAGCATCGCGCTCGCCGAAGGCAACCATGGCAACCATGCATTCGTGCACGTGGTGCAGACGCGTGAGATGGAAATCAACAAGATCGCGTTCGTCGCCGCAGAGCAAATGCGCCGGGCCATCGCCGACAACGGGCGCATCAGCCTTTACGGCATCCAGTTCGATTTCGACAAGGACATCGTCAAGGCGGAATCGAAGCCTGCGCTCGACGAGATCGGCAAACTGCTGACGGCGGACGCCATGCTGAAACTGACGGTCGTCGGCCACACCGACGCAAAGGGCAGCGCGGACTACAACACCGACTTGTCGCGCCGACGCGCGGTCAACGTGGTTGCGGCACTCGCAAGCGACTACGGCATCGATGGCGCGCGCCTGGTCGCGCGCGGCGCCGGTGCCAGCGAACCACTGGCTTCGAACGACAGCGAGGACGGGCGCGCGCGCAATCGACGGGTCGAACTGGTGCGAAGCGGCATCGACAGGCCTTGATGCCCGTCGTTGTGCAATCGGCCAACCCCCGGGGTTGCGGATCCGGCCTTCAACGTCGGCCTTTTCATGTTCGATCATCTTGATGGGCAGAATGTGGCCGATGACTCCAGCGTGGTCTGCACTGCGTCGAGCATTGACCAAGGCGACGGGACTTTGCAGCACGCGGCGAGACCGGCTACCTTGCGCCGATGGCCGAGGATGGCAACGACAGCGTCAACCAATGGCTGCGGCGCTGGAGCGAAGGCGACAGCGCTGCACTGGATCGACTGTTGCCGCTCGTCTACGCGGACCTGCGGCGGATGGCATCGCGCGAACTGCGCGTCACTCCGGGCCACGCGACATTGCAGACGACGGCACTCGTCCACGACATCGTGCTGCGACTGCTCGGCCGTCCGCCGAGCGCGTTCGAAAATGCGTCCCACCTGCTCAATGCATCGGCGCGCATGATGCGTCAGGTCCTCGTCGACCGCGCTCGCCGGGCGGGCAGCGAGAAGCGCGGCGGCCGCTGGTTGCGCGACGACTTCAGCGCCGCGCTGGAACTGCCGATACCGGACGGCACCGACCTCGCGGCGCTCGATCGCGCGCTGAACGATCTGGAATCCGTCCACGAACGCATGGCCAAGGTTGTCGAGTTGCGATACTTCGTGGGCCTCGACGTTGGCGACGTCGCAGCGACGCTCGGCATCACCGAACGTACCGCAAGACGCGACTGGGTCGCGGCACGCGAATGGTTGCGGGACCGGCTCGACCAACCCGCCTGAATACGCCATCCATCAACCCGCAATGAGAGGATCGCCGTGGACGACCGTGAAAAGCTCGCCCTGCAGATCCTGCGCGACGCCCTCGATGCTTCGCCGGACGAGCGTGCCGGCTATGTTTCGCAGCGCTGCGGTGCGGACGCGGTGTTGCGCGAGCGCGTCGATTCGCTCTTGCGCAGCGTAGTCGGCGAAGACATCGACGACGAAACGCCCTCGGAGTCGACGATTGATCCGTTGGTCGGAACGCGTCTCGGCGCATTCGACGTCATTGAGCGCATCGGTCGCGGCGGCATGGGCGTGGTCTACCTCGGCGAACGCTCGAGCGGCGGGTTCGTGCAGCGCGTTGCGCTGAAGCTGATCCGCCGCGGCTTCGATTTCGACGACGTGCACGCGCGATTCCTGCGCGAGCGACGCATCCTCGCCCGCCTCGCGCACCCGAACCTCGCGCGTTTCATCGATGGTGGCGTCGCGCCCGATGGACGTCCGTGGTTCGCACTCGATTACGTGCGCGGCGAATCGATCACGCGCTGGTGTGACGCGCAAACGCTCGACCTGCGTGCACGCGTGAAGCTTTTCCTCGATGTGTGCGCGGCCGTGCAGTACGCGCACAGCCAGCTTGTCGTGCACCGCGACCTGAAGCCCGCGAACGTGCTCGTCGACGAAAGTGGAGTAGTCAACCTGCTCGATTTCGGTATCGCCCGGCTGCTGGGCGGCGACGACATCGCGGAATCGCCGCAGACCACCATGGGCCATCGCTATGCGTTGACACCCGAGTACGCGGCACCGGAGCAGTTCAGCGGCGAATCCGCCGGCGTCGCGACGGACGTGTACTCGCTCGGCGCGATCCTCTACGAACTCGTCGCCGGCGTGCTGCCATATGACGTCGATCGCAAGGATCTGGCTGCGGCCGAGCGCACCGTTCGCGAGACATTGCCGCAACCGCTCGCTTCCGCCATCGCACGCTACGAGCCTTCGATCGCATCGGGTCGCGATGGCGCCAGCCCCGCGGAAGACACGAGCCTGAAAAGGCTGGCCGCGCGCCGGACTTCGCTGCGCGCGTTCCGCAATCTCGTTCGCGGCGATCTTTCACGCATCATCGAAACCGCGCTCGCGAAGGAGCCGCAGCGTCGCTACACGAGCGTCGCCGGTTTCGCCGACGACCTCCGCAACTGGCTTGCAGGTACGCCCGTGCGCGTGTCCGGCAACCGCTTGCGCTATCGCATCGGCAAGTTCGTCAGGCGCAATGCAATGGCCGTGGGCGTTGCGATTGCGCTGGCTGCCGGTCTAGTGGCCGCGAGCGCATGGGCCTTGCACAACGCGTGGCGCGAACACGCCCAACGCGAAGCGGCGGAGCGCGAGGTCGAGCACAGCAATGCGGTATACGGCTACGTGATGCTGATGTTTCGCGACGCTGG
>JBDSBK010000333.1:0-5252 GCA_039921645.1 Dokdonella sp. | reverse complement strand
CCGACGGTGTGGACGCGCGATTGTCGCCGTAAAACCCATGCTGCGGAACCGTCGGTCGCGACTCGCCCCTCCACGCGTGCTGCCACGAATCGCGACACCCGCTTCAATTGAGGCCAAATCCCAACGCACGTTGCAGGAACCACACGGCCGCGACCAGCGCGATGGCCGACGATCCTCCGACCAGAACGACGGGCCGGTAGAAGCGCCGCTGGCGGACCAGGAAAATCAGCGGGACCACGATGAGTACGACGGTCAGTTGTCCGAACTCGACGCCGATGTTGAAGCCCGCGAGCGAGATCGCCAGTGCATCGCGCGGCAGACCGAGGTCGTTGAGCACGCTCGCGAAACCGAAGCCGTGCACGAGGCCGAAGAAGAACGCTAGAACCCACGCACTCCGCGTGACCTGCGGCCAGATGTTGTTGAGCGCAGCCAGCAGCACCGACAGCGCAATGCCCGATTCGACCAGTCGCGACGGCAATCCGATCATGCCCAGCGCGGCGAGGCTCAATGTGATCGAGTGCGAAACGGTGAATGCGCTGACCACCGCGAACACGCTGATCAACGCGCCGCGCAAGGTGCCGACCGGCATCCAGCGATGCTTGCGGCGCACAAGAACCGCGGGCAGCAGCAGCGAAATCAGGAACAGCATGTGGTCGTAGCCGATCCAGATGTGGTGCATGCCGTCACCGACAAACTGGAAAAACTGATGCCACGGCGTGGCGTGCGCGAGGTCGAAGGTCTGCACCGCTTGCTCCGGCGAGAGCACGGCACTGCGCGCGGCACCGTCCGCCGTCAGGCCGAGCAAGCCGCGATGACTGGGATCGAGATCGAACAACAAGTGGTATGCGACTTCGAGCTGACGCGGCGGCGCCGCGCAGTGCGCCGAAAAATTCAGCACGGCATAGGCGCCGTCGGTGTGCGTATCGACGAGCAGGTCGCCGCGCGCGATCATGCATGCCGCACCATCCGCGCGCAGCGCGAGCCTGTGCAGCGCATAGTCGAATACGGCCTCTCCGTGCGACCGCAGCTCGCCCCACGTGATCGCACCATCATGGTCCGTATCGATGCCGACACTCAGTTCCAGATCGCGCAACGCGATGTCCCAATGCCCGCTCACGTCGGCGCTGGACGATTGCGCCGTGAGAAATAGATAGCTGTCGCTCGGCTTGTGCGCATGGGCAAGGCCAGCAGCGCACAGCGCCATGACGATCACGATCGCGCGCAGCATCGAACTCATTGGCGTGCGCTGCCGTCGAGTTTCCGGGCGAGCGCGGACAACGGCACACTGTCGATGGCAGCCGCCTTCATCCAATCGAGTGCCGGCTTTGCGGCGCCGGCTTGTCCGGCTGCGAGCGCTGCTTCGAGCAGGATGCGCACGTCGGCCGGTTCCCGTTGCACGTCGAAATTGCGCCGCGCCAGATCCAGCGCGCGCGCCGCATCGTGTTCGACGGCGAGCGCGAAGCGGGCTTGCTCGCGCAGGTGGGTTTCGTCGCCGCGCGCGCGCGCCTCGCCGAAACGCTGCGCGAGGTCGTCGCGCAGCGCAGTGGCGTCCGCATCGTTGTTGCGTTGTGCGGCGATCGCCGCGCGCAGCAGCAGCGCGTCGGCCTGCATCGCATCGCCTAGCACGCGCCGAGCGTCCGCGACCCGATCCGCATCGAGCAGGAGGTCGGCATACGCCGATCGCGCGTAGACATCGGCAGGCTCCAGTGCGAGTGCCCGCAGAAATGCCGTTTCCGCGCCCGCAGTATCGTCGCGGCGTGCACGGATCTCGGCGAGCGTGGTCCATGACCATGTCTGGATCGCCTTGTCGGCAGCCTGCGGTCGCGCGAGCGCCTGTGCCAACAGCTGTTCGGCAGCATCCGTGCGGCCTGACAACGCGCCGATCCCGGCGACGCACGTCGCGCCGACCAAGGGTTCGGCCATCTGCAAGACTTTCACGCAACCGGCGCGCGCGGCCGGCAGATTGCCTTCGACTTGCTCGATGCTTGCAAACAGCAACCACGCATCCGGCTGGAATTCGTCGGCCTTGAGCGCAACCTCGAGCTGCGCCAGCGCCTGCGGAAACCGGTGACCGAATTGCAGGATGCGCGCGCGCATCACCAGCAGCGGCGGAGTCGCACCTTCATCACTGGTCCACCAGTGCCCGAGCGCGGCTTGCGCATAGCCGTACGCGCGCGGGTCCGCATAGATCTGGCCGAGTTCGACATAGTGCCGCGCAGCCGCAAGCGCAACCTCGAGGCTTGCCGGCTCCGTCGATGGTGCTGCCGTTCCGCGCAGCTGGCGCAAGGCCAGCAGCGCGGGCGGCAAACGTTCGAGCACGACCTCATCGGATGCAGGTCGATACGGCGCAGCGTGCCCCGTGGTGAGGGTCATCGCTGTAGCGACAACCCCGGCAAGCAACGCTGCGCCGCTCGACGCCCTGCTACGGCGAACCCACGACATCGTTGAATGCCGCCGGATTATTGTCGTCCGGGAAGGAGAACGTCACGGCATTCACGTCCGCAGGCTGGGTCGTGTCGGAGGTCTGCGCGATCTGCGTATGCACGAAGCCCGTGAAGCTGGTGGGCTGCGGCGGTTGTGGTGGCTGTGTCGGGCCACCGCCTGTGTTGCTGTTGGACGAACTTCCGCTGCAGCCGCCCAGCACCGCGATCATCAGTAACGCACCAAGGGTGAGGAGTATCTGTCTTTTTTTCATGGCGGCTTACCGGGCGGCCACGCCATTGGCGCCGTTGGGAGAACCGGGCAGCGGCGTGTTCAGATACGGAAACGTCGCCGGAAAGTCCGTCGCTTTCAGCGTTGCCCCATCGGTCAGCGGCAGCTGGCCGGCGGGTGCCTGGGCCGCAGGCAAGAGCACGCCCATCGCGACACGCAGTTCGATATCGACGACATCGTCGCCAGGACGACGCCCGTTCGGGAAGCCCGAGGTGTCTCCGGCGAGCACGCCGAGATTTTGCTGTTGTGCAGCGGGCTTTGCCGCGATCGAGGTGTTGAGACGCAGCATTTCCGATGCGACGACGCCGGCCGGTTTGTTCAACCCATCGACGCCGGTTAGGAACGCAGCAACGAGATCGGTGCGCGGAAATACCTGCGGCGCCTGCACGCCGAACAGCACCTGCAACAAGGCTGGCAAGGTCGGATTCGTCACGTAGTCGGCGAACTGCGCGTCATCCTTCGGCTGGCTTGCATTGAAGCGATCCTTGTCCGGAAGACCGATCACGACTTCATTGACGAGCGGCGCGCCGAGGCGAGAGACCTGCGTCCATGCTCCGCCGACGACGTCGGGGCCCTTGGTTGCGCTGGCACCGGCAACGACGCCCTTCGGCGCTGCATTGAGCACGGTCGCCTGGCGCAGGCTCGCAGTGGTCCAGCCACCGATGATCGGGCTACCGCCTGCGGCGAGGCAGGCGACCGGCACTTCGAGTTCGATTGCCGTCACTGCCTTGTCTGCGAGCGTATTCGGCGCTGCATTCGGCGCGCCGACAGGATTGAGATTGACCAGGTCGAAAATCTCGCCGAGATTCACGGCGAACGGATCCGCGCGCTGGCCGACGAACACCTTTCCCGCTTCGCAACCGGGAATGCCGATGCTCGCGATGTGGCTCGCCGCGTACGCGGCATAGTCCGGGATCGACTTGTTGCCGATGTTGTCGAGCGGCTTGCGAAAGCTGCTGCCGCCAGCGGTCAGGTTGGTCGCGGTCTGCGCGGTACCCGTACGGCGATCGCCGCGCACCACTTTGACTTCATAACTCTCGACCAGATTCTTGCTCGCGTCGCCCGCATCGGGCGTGCTGCCGATGGGTCCGATGAGTTCGAGCGGAACCGGCACGCTCTTGCCACCGATCATCAATGCGGCATTCTTGTACGTGTTGGTGAAACGGAACTGGAAGGTGATGTCTTCCTTGCCGTCGCCGTTGTTGTCGATCTCGATCTCGTACAGCGCGTTTGGATCGAGCGCGAAATAATTCGGACCGCCGTACGAATCCTGCAGTGGTTCATAGTTCGCGACGAGGGTGACGTAGCCGTCGCGCCCCGCCTCGTAACTGCGGAACATGTAGAAATCGGTCGCGTCGACCTTCGGATGTCCTGCCACGTATGGCGCTTCGCGATGGCTCGACGCGAACGCCGATGGCGTCGCACACACGACCGCCAGTGCGGCGGCCAGAAGACTCAGGTTTGGAACTCGCATACGCAACCTCCCAGTTATGCTGCGTCGCGACAGGGTTGTGCGGCGCGTGCTTGCCAGGGAAGTACGCGACAGCTGTCGGCGCGGATGCAGGAGGACAAAAAAGAAAGCTCGCATGGCGCGAGCTCGTTCAGGTTGCGGCGTAACGCCAATTCGATATCGGCGAAGCACGAGTAGACATCCTTGACCGCATTTGGCATCCAATGCTTGTCGGGTCACGGGAATTTGCCTGCTCCGTCGCGCGATTGCCGTCATTCATCGATAACCTGCCAGCACTTCTCAGGCTTGGCCTGCAGCAGAAAATGCGGGCCATCCAGAGCGACATGCTCCGATCCAGGCCCGAAGAAATTCCCTTGCACGGAGACCAGACGATCGTGATTCGCTGCAATCGCGAGCAGCGGTACATCTACCTGACGCAGTGCATCACGTTCATCGAGATCGCGCAGCAAGCGGAGGCGCGCACGCAGTACATCGACAGGTATCGCACGCACAATTCTCTGCACAGCCTCCACGCGAGCGCGCGATGCAGCGAACCCGGGGCACATTGCCCGCATCAACAGAGACGAAGTGAGGACCGTTCGCAGATGCGAGCGGAAGGCTGCCGCCGGGACGATCTTCAGCAGCGGGTTTGGACAAATCACGAAACTCGCGACCAGCACAACCCCAGCGACGCTCGCATTGCGCCGCTGCAACTTCAGCGCAATCGGTCCCGAGAACGATTCCGCGACCACGACGCAGGCCCGTCCGTATGCGATCGCGGCATCCGCGTGCGCCACGTAGTCATCGATCTGCCAACCTGCGTTCGCGGGATAGCGCACGACGTGTATTTCGACATCGGGCCTGCACCGTGCGAACCACTCGAACAAGTCACCGCTGCCATCAAGACCCGGTAGCAGGATCCAGCGGATTCCTCTCATGCGGCGATCGCAACGAGGTGCAGCATCACTCCTCGCGCGTGACGCGCAACACTTCCTCGGTCGAGGTGATCCCGGCGACGCATTTGCGCCAGCCGTCTTCGAGGATCGATGCGGAACGCGTGCGCGCCTGGCGCTCGAAATCCGCTTCGGAC
>JBDSBK010000332.1:0-4065 GCA_039921645.1 Dokdonella sp. | reverse complement strand
TGAATTGACGACGACGAGTCGCGCGCCGGGGTAGGCATAGACACCGCCGCCGATACCGCCGTTCTCGTCGTGGTCGTGGTCCGAGTCGTTGCCGATGACGGAGGCGTTGTAGAAAAACGCATTGCCGAGGTTGAAGAATCCGCCGCCGTTGTCGGCAGCATCGTTGTTGCTGAGTGTGCTGTTGACGAGGAAAACGGTGCCGGAATTGAGTATGCCCCCACCGTTGTGCATCGCGTGATTGCCGCTGACGGTGCCGTTGGCGATACGCAGCTGGTTGGCGGGTGCGGCTCCGTAGGTGTAGATCGCACCCCCGAAAGACGCCGTATTGTCGTCGAAGGTGCTGTCGTAGACGTTCGCATGACCTGTCGCAAACATACCGCCGCCTTGATATGCACTGTTCGAGCGAACGGTCGTGCGCAGCATGACGAGGACGCCCGTGCTCGCGATTCCACCGCCGCGACAGCAGCCCGATTCGACGCGATTGCTTTCGATGGCGCTGTCGCGGATGTCGAGCGTGCCCCGATTGTCGATGCCGCCGCCGCCCGAGCCGTTCGATATGCGGTAGCCATTGCGGATCTTCACGCCGCTGATGCTGGCGACGCCGGCCGCATCGATCCTGATCACGCCGTCGAGTTGATTTCCGTCGATGATCGTATTCGCCGCGCTGGCGCCGGCGATCTCGATGCCGGGTGCCGTCGCGGTGATGTTGAGGTCGCCTTTTTCTTCGCCGTCGTCGGCCCCGACGCCTGGCGCGAGCGTGAGTGTGTATGTGCCGGCCGGAAGCACGATGCGTCGAAATCCGGGGGCGTCCAGATGATTCGCCTGCATGATCGCGGCACGCAAAGAGCAGGTATTGGCAGCGGTCGCGCATGCGCCGTCGTGGATGTCGCTGTCGACGAGATCCTGCACGGTATCGACCGAAAATATCGTGTTGGCCTGTGCGCCCGCGACGACCAGCGACGCTGTCGCAAGCAGCGCAATCCGTAACGCGGGATTGGAATTCGAGGAATTTTTCAAGGCTGTCTCCATCTGCTCGTGCCCCGGATCATTCGAATCCGTTGGCGAAGATCGCGTCAGCACGAAAATGCAGCGCACCCGCGGGCGAAGAGATCCAGCTGCCGCCCGGATCCTGATCGACGTGCATGACGCCGGCAGCAAGCGCAGCGGCGTAGTGCGCATTCGGAACGACACCGAGCAGCGTGTACGAGAGCACGCCTGAGCCGGCGACGGCGAACGACGTCGATGTGATCGCTGCCGGGACCTGCCCCGGTTTGTTGTTGAAGAGGACGATGCTGCGCGCTCCATTCGCTTGCAGGATGTCCACGCCGATCATCGTGCCGTCGAGTGAAGCGAGGCGGGTATCGACGGGCGAAGCGCTCGTGCTCGCGCCTGGCTGCAACACCGCGAGGAACGGGACGAACAATGGATTGGCCGGATCGCGCACTTCGATGCGGAACGTCCCCGCGTTGGCCGTGCCAAACGGCACGCAACCCGCAACGGAGCCGTCGCAAGGGTCGGGATTGTTCACCTCGTCGACAGTGGTGAGGCTCGCGTTGATCGGCAGCAGCATATCCAGAAAAAGTCGCGACGATCCCTGATCGATCCGTGCGACGTTTCCGGAGATCAACGGCATTGTGGGCACATGCCAGCGAATGTGTTTCTTGTACGCCCCCAGTGGATTCGTCGAAGGTTTCGCCTTCACCTGGTCGTAGACAACGAACACGTTGGATGCGCGCAGATACAGGAAGTTGCGATAGAAGTATTCGAGTTTGCGATTGGCTTCATCGGTCGGGTCGCCGGCGCGGTTGTAGGCCGTCGACAAGTCGCTGCGGACGTAGCTGAGGTCCTCGTTCAACTCGTCGGCAACGACGTGATCGATGCCGACTGCATACTGCCCACCGCTGGCGATTTCGTTGGTGCTCTGGAAGTCACCGAAATCATCGAAGTAGAGAGTGTTGCTGAGCGAGGACTCCTGGTATTCGAGCGAAGGCCCCAGCAGACCCGAGCCGCCATGGATGGGATTGCCGTTCTCGTCGGTCGCGGATTTCCAGTCGCCCGCACTCACCAGAAGGTAGTCGCTGCCTCGGGCCATGAGGACATGACCGGCCGAGTAGTGCTGATGGTCGTCCCACCATTGCGAGCCCATCTGCACCGACGCCCACGTCGCCTTCGCACTCCAATCGCTGCGCATGATGAAGTACGGAATGGCGCCGTTGGTACCGCCGGGACTGGTGGCGCCTTGCGGATAGTTCGGCGCGAATGCCGTGTAGTACGGCGGCAGCGACAGTTCCGCGGATGGGCGCGACGCATCACTGAAGAAGAAATCCGTCCATTCCTCTTCAGGAAAAACCTGCACATCGGGAATCGTCGGCGCAGCGATCTCTGCAACCGAAAAATGCTGCGCGCCGGGTCCGTCCGCGGTGCCGGCCAGCAGGAACGCCAGTCGCGTCGGAAGCGAACGCAAGATGACTGCGCCCTGGTAGCCACCCCAATCGCCGGTCGGATCGATCATGAAGCGATTCGGAAACAGCGCCTGCTTTTCGCCGCGCAGGATCTGCGGGAACCAGCTCGCGTGCGGCGCCAGCACGTCTTCGCCGGTCGCGCTCTTCACCGTCAGCATGTAGTCGATCATGCGGCTGAACTCTTCCGAGCCGTACGACCAGCCCTGGAAATCGAAGCCGCCCTTGAACGGATTGCCGCTGACGGCCGGACCTTCGAAGTCGAGCGCTGCGGCAGGATGGAGTCCACCGTCGAAGACCTGCGTGCGCCAGGCATCCGGCATGGCCGATGGTGCGAGGTTTCCCGGTGTGCCGTCGAAGCGCGCCCGCGCCCAGTCGATCATTTCCTGCGCACGTGGATTGTCGCCGGCCGACGCGTAGCCCATCAGCGCGACCCCGTACAGATGTCCGCCGAAATAGTTGCCGTCGGCGGCAAAACTGAAAATCTGGGCCTGGTATCCGTTGACGCTCACGTCATCGAAATACTGGTTCATCAGCGTGACCATCTGCGCCTTGAGCGTCGCGCCGAGCTGGTCGTAGCAATAGTCGTAGATGAAGGCCAGCGTGGCCGCGACATTGCGCGACGCGTAATAGCTGTCGAGCTGGATCGGCGGATAGCCGACGGGCGGATTGTTTTCCGGATCGTTCTGCGCGCGGATCATTTCCTGCGCGAGTTCGATGAGCTTGGCCGAATATGCGGTATCGGCGGTCATTTGATACGCAAATGCCAGTGGCATTGTCGCGGACAGCCAACCCTCGCCCTGGTAGGTGTAGTAGATGGTGCCCAGCGGCGCGTCGGCACTCGTGGCAAACGTGTACGGGTTGATCGTGTAGGTCGCGAGAGCGTCCGCACGCGCCTTGAGCGTCTGCCACGACGGATCGTTCGCGTTCTTCTTCGCCAGCAGCCGCGTTTTGCCGGCGGCATCGAACAGCAGGCGTGGATGCGTGGGGATCACCGGAGCCGCCGACACAGGAGTGGCCATGGCTGCGAACAAGAGACTTGCGCAAACCATGACGCCAAGCGCGCAGCGGGCCATGTTGTCAGCGGCCAGATGCGTAGGGAAAAACGACCTGCGGCTCATGATTGCTCCTGCGTGCAACGCCCCTGCATTTGCAAACAGGAAAGCGGGCGAAATCCGGTCAGACGTGAAACGAAGCGCCGGATGTCAACGAAACTTCAAGACGATGTCAGCCACACAGCGACCTCGTGCCACGTCTGCGAGCGAGCAATCAGCAGTCGCAGCGGCTGTGACGCAAGGAACAGCAAGCCACCCCACGCCATCGCCGGATGAAGTCGGCGGTGCTTCCAGGTGTCGATGGCAATACAAGCCAGCAGGATCGCGTCGGTGATCCCGAATACGGCGAGCACTCCGTATTCGCGTATCCATTCCAGCGGCAATCGCGCGATCGGAGGCGAAAGCAGGCTGAGCGTAGCAAGCAGCATCAGACGCTTGTGCGCTTCGCGATTGCGTTTGCGAAAATACAGACCTCCCCCGAGCAATCCCGCGAACAGGAAGAGCGCGGAGAGGGGTATTGCGAGAAATACCAGCGGTGGGACGTTGTTCGG
>JBDSBK010000331.1:0-3112 GCA_039921645.1 Dokdonella sp. | reverse complement strand
TCGCGGTCGCGGTGAAGCCGCGATTCGTGTCGTTGCGCAGCACTCTCACGCGCGCCAGCGATGCGTAGCCTGCGAGCAGCGGCGCGATTGCCGCATCGGTACTCGCGTCATCGATGACGATCAGGCGTGCGCGACCGCGCGTATGCGCGAGCACTGCTTCGAGGCACGCATGGACCAGATCAGGGGCGTTGTAGACCGGCACCACGATCGCGACGTCATGCGCGGCGACGTCCGTGCCGAACGGAACGCAACGCGAAGGAATGCCCGGTTGTGCGCGCGCGTGCGCTCGCGCATCGTGCACGATGGGCTGCAGCCCCGTTTTGCCGAGCACAAGGCGGAACGCTTGCGCGGTGAGACGTGCTCCGCCACGCCCGAGGCGCGGCAACACGTCGAAAAAAGCCTGGCCGGTCGGCGAAAACACAAACGCGAAACGGGTTCCGCCATCGCGATCGAGCGACGCAGTGGAAAAATGGAATCCTTGGATATCGAGCGCGACCTCCACGCCCGCCGCCGCATCGAGCGCGAGCGTCAGGACATGACCGTCCCATTCGATCGATCGCAGCGGGTCACGCAGGGTCGGCTTCGCGCGGCGGCGCAGGAATTCGAACATGACTCAGCCCGCTTCACGCAGGGAAGCGGCGCCATGGACTGCCGTGGTGACCGCTGTATCGTCGAGGATGCTGCGATCGGCAATCGCGGCCTGCAGCGACCGTTGCGACGGACTGAGCTCGAACACCGATGCATGCGAAGGTCGCGGCGTCGATTCGATCCATTGGCGCACGATGTGTGCGTCGGGATCGGCGATGCCGCCGACGCCTGCGCTGCGCAGCGCTTCATGCAATCGATGCGCGACGTTGAACGGATCGGCGATCAGCTCGGCGTAGTCGATCAGCAACCGCGGCCAGCCGCGACTCGCATCGAACGCGGCGCGCGTGTACCGCTCCCACAATGCCAGGCCTTCAGCGTGCTCGACGCCATTGCGCGCAGCGAGCGACTGCGCCACCTCGTGCGGATCGCGCACCACGTGCACGAACAGAGGCCGTGTCAGCAACGGCAACACATCACGCACGACCAGGCACAGACGCGGTTCCTTGATCAACCATGGTCGCTGCGTATCGAATTCGTCGATCAAGGCACCGACTTCGCGGCGGAATGCGTCGATCGCGGCGCCTGGTGTCTGCGTCGGCGGATGGCGCCAGTCACCATCAGCTGCGGCCAGGCGGCGCACACACGCCATGTGCAGGCGCCCGGATTCGTAGTGGCCTTTCGGATTGTCCGGTCCGCGCAGGAGATCCTCCTCGGGACCGACCGCAACGCCCATGCGCGCAAGCAGGCCGGCGACGCTCGACGTGCCGGAGCGATGCATGCCGAGAACGACGATCTGGCCGCTCGCCGCTCGCGCCAGTTGCACCGGACGATACGGCGCAGGCGGCGCGCGGGGCGGCGCAAGTCGCGCTTCGCGCGTGACGAGCTCGGCCAGGTGATCGGCACTCACATCGATATCGTGGGTGCGCGCGAATGTCGCGGCGCGTGCGTGCGCCTGCGCGATGAAATCCGCGCGCCGATCGAAAACCTCGCGTAGTTGCGCAGAAAGCGCATCAGCATCCGGCTCTGCCCAGCGTGCGCCTGACCGGCGCGGATCGTCGATGCGCGTCGCCGCAACCAGTACGCCATGGTCACGCGCAAGCGCGGCCTGGCTGCCGAAATCGGTCGCGATCAGGATCCTTGCGCAGGCGACGGCTTCCGCTGCAAACGGATCCCAGCCGCCACCGCGGCGCACCGACACATAGGCATCTGCCGTAGCCAGCAATTGCGCCCGCTGGTGCCAGGGAAACGCCCAGTCGACGAGTACGTGCACGCGCGCATCGCCTTCCTTCAGCTGCGCGAGGGTATCCGCGATCACCAGCGCTTCTGCGCCTGGACGCACATGAATCAGAAGCTCGACCGGCTCGTCGGCACGGAAGCTGCGGCGGAACGCGGCCAGCAGCACATCCGGCGCGTCGCGCGCAAGCTCTTCGGCCACTGCGAGGAAAACAAAATTGCCGCGCGGATTGCGCAGCGTCGGCACGCGTGGATGACAATAGTCGCCATCGACGCCGAGTGGCAGGATCTGGATCGGCGTGCGCACGCCGCTGGCAAGGAATGCGTCGCGCTGGAATGCGTCCGGTACGAGCATACGATCGAGTCGACGCGATGCCTCGACCCACGTCGCTGGCACGCGTTCCCAGTCGCTGAAGGTCAGACCCATGCGCCGACGACCCCGCGCCTGCGCGAAGCGATCGCCGGGCGCACAAACGAGCGCGGCGTCCGCTGCACCTGGCCAGCGTCGGCGCGCAGCGAGATCGAGGCGGAAGTCCTCGCTGCCGGCGACTTCATGCTCGACGGCCGCGTACGCCATGCGCAAGCCACGGGCATCGAGACGGCGCACGAGCATTCGCGCGAGTTGCGCGTACGCATGCGGCCATCGCGTCATGCCCTGCCACAGGACATTGCCGCGGTAGTCGGCGCGCAGGCGCTCATGCCAGCGGGCCGCGAAGGTTGTGCGGCTCGCTTGCCACAGCCGTTGGCGAAAGCCGCCATCATCCTCGGTCGATCCGTGCTGGTCGTGGCGCAGCGTGACGGCGCCGGCCATGACCGTCGCGATGCCGGCATCCGCGGCGCGCAGGCAGTAGTCGGTGTCTTCGAAGTAGCTGTGGAACGCGGTATCGAGCAGGCCGATGCGATCGAGACAATCGCGACGCAGGTAGGCCAGCGCAAAGGCGATGCCCTGCACGCGACGCGTGCCGTCGAACTGGGCGACGTCGCGTTCGATCTGCCCCGATTCGGTCTGCTGGCCCCACAATTCGTCGGCTTCGATGAATCCGCCAGCGTGGTAGACGCGCTCTTCCGCCTGCGGTCCGAGCAGGCGGCAGCCGACGATGCCGTTTTCAGGCGCCGCATACGCCGCATCGCGCAGGCGACCGAGCCAGTCGGCCTGGGTGAACAGCAAATCGTTGTTGAGCAGCACGACATCGTCATCGGCGCTCGCCGCCGCGATACCCACGTTCATGCCGCGCACGAAGCCCAGATTCTCGGGCAGGCTGACAATGCGCACGCGGTTGGCGTACGCGGC
>JBDSBK010000330.1:0-2634 GCA_039921645.1 Dokdonella sp. | reverse complement strand
GTACTGTGGATCGAGCACGGGCGCAGCGTCCTTGAAGGCAGTCGCAGCGAAGTGTTCGAGGCCTATCATCGCGATCAGCACGTGCACGCGAGCCCCGCATGAGCGACGTCGATGCCGACCGCTGCGCAGCCCTCGCCACCCGGCTGGGCATCGCGCCATCGCACCTGTTGGTGCTCGCAGCGCGAGTCGCCGAAACACCCGACAGCGCCTTCGACGCGGCGCGGCTCGAGCTCGAACTGGACCGACTGCGCAACGCCGGCGATGCGGTCGACTCGGCCGCCGCGCTGATCCTGCTCGGCTACGGCGGCTTCGGATTCGACGATCTCGACCATGCACTGCCGCTGATCTGGTCCGACGTACAGGTCCAGGGCATCTGACGATGCGTCGCGCCGCGCTGATCGTGCTCGCGTGGAACAAGTGGCCGTTGACCCGACGTTGCCTCGATGCGTTGTTGGCAAGCGAGCTCGATGCCGCCGAGGTCATCGTGGTCGACAACGGCAGCACGGACGAGACGCCGATTGAACTGGCCGCGTACGCCGGCCGCGTGCGCATTGTCAGCCTGCCCGAGAATCTGGGTTTCGTGCGCGGCATGAACGCGGGTATGGCGACGGCGAGCGCCGATGACGATGTCGTGCTGCTCAACAACGATTTGCTGTTCACCCAGGCCGACTGGCTCGGTCGCCTGCGCGATGCGGCGTATGCGGCGCCTGAAAACGGCATCGTCGGCTGCCGTCTGCTCGGACCGCAGGCGGAAGGACGCGTCTATCACGCTGGCGGCTTCATCGAAGCCGACGAATTGTGGGGCCAGCAGACCGAATCGGGGCAGATCGAACGCGACGTCGCCCAGTTCGACGGCACGCGTCGCGTGCAGGGCATCGCTTTCGCGCTCGCCTACCTGCGGCGCGATTGTCTCGATCGCATCGGCCTGCTCGATACCGCGTTCCACAGCTACTTCGAAGACACCGACTATTGCCTGCGTGCGGCCGATGCCGGCATCGCGACTGTCGTGGCCGGCGCAGTCACCTTGCGTCATGACCAGCACGGGTCGACCGAGGATGATGGCGGCTTTCGGCAACGGCTGTGGCAAGCGAGTCGCGCAACCTTCGCGGCGCGCTGGCATGAGCGCCTGCGCGCCGACTACCGCGGCAATGTCCTGTGGCAGGGTACGACGCGATCGCCGCATGCATATGCGCAGCTTGCGCGCCTGCTGGTGCGTCGTCTCGATGCGCGCGGAATGCGCATGGCATACGCGCCGATCGAGCGCGAAATAGCCAGCAGCGAAGACTTCCGTCTTGATCTCGCTGCGCGCCGACGTTGGCCAGGCGCGGCGGATGCGGCGCTGGTGTGTGCACCCGGTGATCGATTCGCGCAGGCACGAGGTCGTCGGCGCATGGGTCTGGCCTTCAGCGACTGGGAACGCGCGCCCGAGACCTGGGTCGAGGCATCGCGTCGACTCGACTGCCTGCTCGTGCCTGACGCGTTCCAGCGCGACGCATTCCTTGCCAGCGGCGTGCGCACGCCGATCCAGATCCTGCCACTCGGCGTCGATCGCGACTATTGCCATCCGCGCGTGCCGACGCTGCGCAATCCACGCGGCAATTTTGTTTTCCTCGCAGTGGCCGAAGAGCTTGCGCGCGACGCACCGGATGTCCTGCTGGCCGCGTTCCGCCGCAGCTTCCGTGCCGACGAGCCAGTCGAGCTCCTGATTCATGTGCGTCCAGGCGCAGAAGCGCTGGTGATCGCGGACACCCTCGCGCAGCTGAAAGAAGGCGATGCGCGCGTGCATGTACTCGTCGACTGGGCGTTTCCCTGGCATCAGCGCGCGCAATTGCTGGCTACGGCAGATGCGTATGTTTCGGTGCGCCGCGGTGGCGGCTGGGATCCGTTTGCAGCAGAAGCGATCGCGTGCGCAAGGATCCTGATCGCGACCGATTTCGGCAGTCAGGCCGCGCTGGCTCGCGAACATGGCGTGCTGGTTGAAGCGACGCGTATCGCCGATCCACGCCGGCCCGGCGCGCGCTGGGCGGAGCCGGATGCTGATGCGCTTTGCGCGCAACTGCGCGAGGTGTTCGATCGGCGCGCGTATTTCATCGCGCAGGCGCACGCACGTGCCGCGACATTCGCGCGAACGCACGATATCGACGCGAGCGCCGATAGCCTGGCCGAGCTCGTGACGCGTGAAGCGCGACTGGCTCCACCCCGCACGCCGCCTGCTCCGCATCGGCCGCTGCATCTTGCGCGAGCGGCGAGCGGCCAGATCGTCATTCTCGGCATGCATCGCTCCGGCACGTCGAGCGTCGCCGGCTTGCTTGCGCGCATGGGTGTTGGGGTCGGTCCCGAGGAAGACCTGCTGCGCGGTCCGGACAATCCGAAAGGTCACTACGAATCCGGGCGCCTGCACATGGCCTGTGTGCGCCGCCTGGCCGCAGCTGATGGTGACTGGCGCCATCCGCCGACGCAGGCGCCGGGTGCGGCGATCGACGCATTCCGCCGCGAAATCGGTGCCTTGATCGACGAATTCGATACGCAGCGACCATGGTTGATCAAGGAACCGCGTCTGTGCCTGGTCGTGCGTGATGTGTTGCCGTTGCTGACACGGCCGCTGTTCGTGCACGTGGTGCGCGATCCGCACGA
>JBDSBK010000329.1:0-11070 GCA_039921645.1 Dokdonella sp. | reverse complement strand
GCCCTGGAGTACCCATGACCCCGCTCAAAGTCTCCGATCTGCGCTCCTTCATTCCGGCCCGCGACTTCGCGCTGTGCAAGCGCTTCTATGCCGCTCTCGGCTGGCACACGGCCGACGTCGCGGACGGACTCGCCCTGGTGCGCGTGGCGGACGAGCAGCATTTCTACATCCAGAACTACTACATCAAGGATGTCGCTGAAAACTGCATGCTGCACCTTACCGTGGACGACGCGCAGGCGTGGTACCGACACGTGTCGGCTGTGCTGGGCAGCGACGCATTCGAAGGCGCGCGCGTGCAGCCACCGAAACGGCAACCCTATGGCGCGATCGTCACGTTCGTGCACGATCCGAGCGGCGTACTGCTGCATCTCTGCCAATGGGACCCCTCGGGCCGGGTGTGACCCGCAAAACGGACGCCATGTCAGGCGCGTGTCGAAGACGCAGTCCGACGTGCATGTCGAAGTTGCCCACGAAATGTCGTTAGCCCAGATAGCCGGGAAATTCCTGGCATTAACGGAGCTTCGACATGTGCCGCCATACCCCGATACGCCCGCAGGTCCTTGCTCTGCTGCTTGCGCTGCCATTCCTCGCGTCGTGGCCCGGCGTCGCCATCGCGCAGTTTGCAAGCATCCGCCACGTCGGCAACACCAACGATTGCGACTACAGCACCGTTCAGGCCGCGATCAATGCCGCGATCAGTGGGGACACCATCAAGCTGCAGGGCGGCCAGACTTATACCGAGCACCTGACGATCACCGACAAGTCACTCACGATCGGTACCGCCTTGTGCACCCCGCCGATAGGCAGGCCCGACGGTGACGGATCGCCGGATTCGCCCGAAAGCCCCGAGCCGGCCGCGCAAATCGCGATATCGGGCAGTGGCGGCGCCAATACGGCGGTGCTGACCATCAGCGGCAACAGTGCGGTGACCTTGCAGAACCTGTCGATCCGCAACGGCCATGCCAGCGGCAATGGCGGCGGCATCGCGTTCAATGGCCGGGGCAGTCTCACCTTGCTCAATACCGCCGTGTTCAACAACACGGCGGCAGCCGGAGCAGGCATCGAGGTCAATGGCAGCGGAGGCCATATCGAACTCGTCATCGGCGCCGACACGTTGATCAGCGCCAACAAGGCGGCAGGTGCGGGCGGCGGCATGCGCGTGCGCGGTGACGCGCATCTGCTCATGGATGCTCCATCGGGTGTGTGGAACAACCAGGTGCTCGGCACCACCGGCCTCGGCGATGGCGGCGGTTTGCAACTGATAGCCCCGGCACAGGCGGACATCGGCTCGCCGGGTCTGCTCGGCTTCCCGGCATTTCTGCTCAACTCGGCCGTGAATGGTGGCGGGATCGCGACTCAGCACGGCGGCGGCAGTGTGCCGCCATTGCTGCGCCTGTACACGACCGATCCGCTGAATCCATTGGTGCTGGATGGCAACACGGCCAGCAACGTGGGTGGCGGCGTCTACCTGCGCACAAACTTGGATAGCGGGCTCTACCATGGCCTGTTCACGCGCGATGTCAACTTCGTGTTCAACAGCGCACGCAATGGCGCGGCCATCTACATCGACGAGAAGGAATCGACGATATCTTCGTTTGCCGAGGCCGCGCTCGTCAGCATCAATTCGCCTTTCTACGCCAGCGACATGCCGAGTCAGTCAGTGCGCTGTGCCGTCGGCATCGTCTGCAACCAGATCAGCGGAAACGTGACGCAGGATATCAATGGCAACCGCGTCAACGGCGCGATCGTTTACGTGTCTGCGGGCGCGTGGGTGTACAGCAGCAATCTGCGCATGCAGAACAATCAGGGCGCGCAATTGATTTTCATGGATGACGATGGCGATGGCACCGTCATGGACATTTATCAGTTCCTGATGACCGATAACGACGTGAGCGAAGCGCTGGTACACAAGAACCGCGAAGCCGGGATGTACATTTTTCAAAGCACCGTGTCGCGCAATCAGATTGGTGGGCCAGCAATGGTCGTCGCCGATCAAGGCGCGTTCTTCCTGAAATACAGCATCGTGGATCAGCCCTTCCTTGCGCTGTATTCCGGCAACAACGCGGCAGGCTCGGAAGTCGATCATGTGTTGACGCAGGATGCAGCCGCCGCAAACTACGGCACACATCTGACCTTCGGCACGCCGTTTTTCATCGATTCGCCGAATGGCGACTACCGCCTGTACGCTTCCCGCCTGGGCAACACGCTCATTGTTTCAAAGGGCATCGATGTCGGCGCTCCGGTGGCGGGCGATGATCGCGATATCGACAATCGTCCGTTCGATCAGGATGTCGTCGCTGTGCCCAACGGCGACGGCGTGCGCGATCTCGGCGCGCTGGAGGCACAACCGATCCAGGATCGGATCTTCGTCGATGGGTTTGGCGATGAGGTGTTGTTGGTCAACTGATCGAGCCGGCAAAAGCACGCCCGGGGTACACTGCCGGGCGCAGGCGGCGCGTTTTCGGCAGACCTGCGCAATCTCGCGTCCCGTGGCGTTTGGCGCACTGTGCCGAACGCCGCGAACGTGCACGGCGCTGGCCCAATCAGGCGGCGCCATTCAAGCCTGCCTCGATAGACAATCCCATGATCAACAATGATGTGCTGCGCAGCATCCGCTACATGCTCGATCTCGGCGACGGCAAGATCGTCGAGATTGCCAAGCTTGCCGATGCGAACCTTGCGCTTGAAAAAGACCAGGTCCAGGCCTTCCTCCGCAAGGACGAGGACGAGGGCCATGCCGAATGCAGCGATAGCGTGCTCGCACGCTTTCTGGACGGCCTGATCTTTCACCTGCGCGGCAGGGACGAAAGCATGCCGCCGCGACCGCTCGAACGACGCATCACCAACAACCTGGTGCTGAAGAAGTTGCGTGTCGCGTTCGAGCTCAAGGATGCAGATATGCACCAGGTGTTCGAGGACGCCGATTTTCCGGTCACCAAACCGGAGTTGTCCGCGGTGTTTCGCGTACCCGGCCACAAGCATTTCCGCGCCTGCGGCGACCAGATGCTGCGCAATTTCCTCAAGGGACTCACGCGTCGCGTACGCCCGGCCTGAACAGGGATGCGGGCTTGGTTGAATCGCGCCGGCGATCGTCATGCAGCATCCTTCGCGGGTCCTGAGCGCATCTGCGGTTGCGATGGAACGTTGCTTCGATCCGGTGCGGTGGCACCTGATTTCCTGGCTGTATGGCCGCATGTCGATTTTTGGCCCTCCCGTTCGACGCATGGGTAGATGAGCGGATGCTTCCGTACTGGAAAGCCATCCGCTTGCGTCATCCAACCACGAGGAGAGCTTCACGATGCGTTTTCTTTCGTTCATCAGGGTCAACGAAAACACCGGCATGCAACCGAGCGAGCAGCTGATGGCCGACATGGGCGTGCTCATCGATGAGATGACCAAGTCCGGCGAACTGCTCGAAACGGCGGGGTTGCGTCCTACGAAAGAGGGCGTGCGCGTGCGTCTGTCGAACGGACAGCTGAAGACGACCGACGGACCTTTCACCGAGGCGAAGGAAGTGATTGGCGGATACGCGATGCTGCAGGCGAATTCGATGGAAGAAGCGCTGGAAGCCACGCGGCGCTTCCTCAAGGTGCATGGCGACGAATGGGAAGTGGAATGCGAAGTGCGTCAGCTCGACGAGAACTGCGCGCCGAAGCCGTGATCATGTTTGATCCGCGACGCCGATTCCCGCGCATCTGACGCCACCAGGCGCAGGCGTCGTCCGGTCAGCGTGCGTTGTCTTCGACCAGCGCGCGCAGGCGGCCGATCGCCGTGTCCCACTGATCCGAGATCAGTTCCAGGCAGCGCCGGGTTTCGGCAAGGCGGCGCGGTTGCAATTGCCATATGCGCTCGCGGCCATCGCGATCGCTGCGCACGAGGCCGGCGTCCTCGAGCGCGCGCAAGTGCTTGGTGATCGCCTGGCGCGACACCTCGGTTTCGCGGGTCAGGCGAACGATCGACTGAGGACCTTCGCGGCTCAGTCGTACAACGATCTGCAGGCGCGTGGCATCACCGAGAGCGGCGAAGACCGGCGCTGCATCCGCAAGTCGCGCCGCGCTGCGACTCATGCCGATGACGTCGACGCGAGGTATTTTGCGATCAGGGTCGTCTGCATCTGCCAGCCACCGTCGTTCGCGGCGAATGCATCGGCACGTCGCGCGAGCGGAATGCGGTCGAAGCCGGATTCCGTGATGGTCAGCAGGGTGCCGCCGGAGACATCCTCGAGCTCGAACACGATCAGGGTCATCGGTTCGTGCGAGTAGTCGACGCCCGGTTCGATCGCGAACGGATGCCAGCGGAACACAATGCGTTGCATCGGCTCGATGCGCTCGACGACGAACTCGAACGGCTTGCCTTCGTGCGGTTTCTGCATCGCGGCGACTTCTGCGTCGACCGTCGTCGGGACGATCTTTCCCGTGAGGCGTGCGCCCTCGACGAAGGGCGCATCGAACGCGACACCGAACCAGGTGCCGAATTGAGCGGAATCGCTGACCGCCCGCCACACGCGTTCACGTGGCGCGTTGAGCTGGACTTTCTTCTCGATGCGGTCGGTGCTCATGGGCAACCTCCTGATTGCATGTTTTGACGCCTAGATAGTGCGCGCATCGAGAATATCATGCAACTGTATGGTTGCACGTTGTTCAGGCATCAATGCCGATTCGTCGCCGCCCGGTGCAAGGGTTCCAGCTTGCACACGCATGGCAGCAGCGCGCCGATGGTGCCGGACTGGCGCAGGCATCGGACTGCCGTCCATTCGTCCCGTAGCGCAAAAGATTGCACAAAGGCCGCGCCTTCCGGGCGATCGATGCATTTCGGCCGCAACCGGTGCGACTGGACTTTGTTGCAGCATGCACACGGCCGAGGCTGATTCGATGTCCGACATTCTTCCGCTGGGCGATCCGCGCCTGCGCAGGGTCAGCGCAGCCGTTTCCCTCGGCGACAAGGATGTGCACACGCATTTTTCCGACCTCGCGGCCGCGCTTGCAGCGTTTCGCACGGTGCATGGATGGGGTCGTGCGGTGGCGCTTCCGCAATTGGGCGTTGCCAAACGCATCATCGCGTTCGATATCGGTTCGGGTCCGTTCTTCGCCATCAATCCCGTTGTCGAATGGATGAGCCCGGATAGTTTCGAGGTGTGGGACGACTGCATGTGCCTGCCCGAAGTCGCCGTGCGCGTGCGTCGCCACCGCTCGCTCACGCTGAGCTATCTGGACGAGCGCTTGCGTCCCGAGCAGATGGAGCTCGTGCCGGAAGCGTTGTCCGAGCTGATCCAGCACGAGATGGATCACCTAGACGGCGTCCTGCTGACCGATCGCATGCTGCCCGAATGGGGCATTGTTGCGCGCTCCGTCCGCGCGATCGCCGAGCCTCTCGCACCGGCAGGGGTTCAGCGAGCCGACGCGCTGGCGATGCAGCGCTGGTAGCGTTGATCGACGCGGCTTGCGTACCACGCGGTGGTGAGCTTTCGCGTGATCTTCGGACCTTTCAGATCGATGTGCGGCACGACCGCACGCGCCAGCGGATGCCTTTCGATTTTCTCGGCGAGCGCGAACACGTCCTTGTAGAGAGGCGTCTGTTCGAATTCGATGCTTTCACCCTGCTCCAGCGTGCGGCGAATCCTGGAATCGCTGACGTCCAGGCGTCGCGCGAGCGAACGCAACGCAAGTTCAGTCGAACCCGCATCGCTGCTGTCGTGGCGAATCAGATCGCCATCCAGCGCGAGTGGAATGCCCGACGCAAGGCTCACTGCACTCTGGAACGCCGCATTGCGGCTCGCGTAATGGCCCGCATTGAAGTCGGCAAAGCGATACAGCGGCTGTGCATAACCGGCCGGGTAGCCGAGCAGGTGGGCGATGCCGAAATACAGGCCGCCGCGTCGCGTGAACACCTCGTGTCGAATCGAGCCATCGACAGGGTAGGGGTAGGAATGTTCCTTCGCGTGCTGCTCCGCAAAGGCGACGCTGACCTGCATGGGCCCCGCGGTGCGCACGGGATTGGAGTCCTCGAACATTCGTTTCCCGAGTGGCACTTCGCCGATGAGGTCTTCGTAGATCCGGCTCAGATCCTGCTCGGTGCGTACCGCATCGATGCGGTCGCCATACCGTTTGCCATTGGACGACGACAGCAGCATCGCACCTTTGACGAGAAACTTCGGCACATGATGCTGTTCTGCGCGCCGATCGATTTCGGCGCGCGCAATCTTTCCCAGGCCCGGCACGACCGGATTCGCCGTGAAGGTCGACTCCTGCTCGGTCACTGCGAGTGTCGCGCAAAGGTTCGGCGTCGTGGGTTCGATGTCGAGCGCGGCGAACGCTGCATAGATATCGGTCGCCCAACCGGGGCGATCGAGGGTTTTGGCGGGCAGCAAGCGCACGATTTGCGCACGCACTTCGGCAGGGCGGCGTGCTGGCTGAATGGGTTGTGGCGTGGCACAGCCGCCCAGCAGCGCGAACACGGCCGCCACGACGACGGCGCCGCTCAGGAAATGAAACCTTGCTGTCTGGCCTGACGTGTCGGGAGTGATGGTGGTCATGCCAGCTCAGCAGGGGCAGTTTCGGGGCGGGTTCGGAATCGACACGGCGAAGCGTAGCGTTTCCGGTGGCAGGGAGCGATTCCGCGCGGGGTCGGCGGCAGGTCAATCGCGCAACCGTTGTCACATGCGATCATGCAAGACTGCTTTGCATGAACGCCCCAACCCTTCAAGCGAGTCCCCGCATGTCCGCACGCAACGGCTCCCTGCAACACCCCATCGACTGGCTGCAGGTTTTCTGCGGTGGCCTGCTCATTGCGCTAGGCGACATGAGCTTTGCAATCACGGTCTGGTTCGGCTGGAACGAGGCTGGCTTTATCCGCGTGTTCCAGTCGATTGCAGTCGGCGTGCTCGGCAAAGCCAGCTACGACGGAGGCGTGTCCTCGGCGGCCCTCGGTGCGGCTCTGCATCTGTTCATGGCGACCATGTTCGTCGTCATCTACACGCTTGTCGCGCGCCGCGTGCCGGCGCTCCTTCGCAGGCCTTTCCTGCTCGGGCCGGCTTACGGCGTGGCGATCTACCTCGGGATGAATTTCGTCGTGATGCCGTTGTCGCGTGTTGCCGCCTCGCCGACGTTCAAGCATCCGGACTGGATCGCCTACAGCATCCTCGCGCACATGGTGTTCGGCTTGATCGCGGTAATGTTTGCGCGCAGGGCGTTGCGGTACGACGCCTGAAGACGTCTGCGAAGGTTGCGGAAAACGGAACGCCGATTGACCTCGGCTCTCGCACTGCGCAGCAATCTACTTTAGGCTTTCGGGATGAGTCCCGATCCTTCCCCGGTACACCATTCGATGGCGCGGGCTGTCCTGCTGCTGCAGCTGAAGCTGTTGCTGGGAGCCTTGCGCGACTTCCTGCTGAGTCCGTTGTCTCTCGGCGCCGCCGTGCTCGACGTGGCCATGTCCAGGCATCAGCCACCGCGCTATTTCCGCGGCGTCCTTCAGCTGGGCCAGCGCAGCGACGAATGGATCGATCTGTGGTCGGGTTCGCGCGACGAATCCGGGGCACGACGCGAGAACGTCGATGCGCTGATGCTGCGTGTCGAGGAGGTGCTGCGCGATCCGCAATCGGGTGCGCGTCGCACGCGCGTCCTCAAGCGTTGGGCGCAGCGTCAGGTCTCGCGTGCGCGAGTGCGGATTACCGCCGAAACACCCGGCAATCGCCCATCCGATAGCGGACCCACAGCGAAGTAGCGTTTGCTAGCTGCGTGGAAAACTGTTCCGGGTCCATTCGAAGCGGCTCGCGAAAATCGTCGCAGCGCGCGCGTACTGAACCGCGCCAGGCGCATGCGCTGTATCTCCGTGGAAGCGGAAGCGCAGGGTATCTTCAATCGGCAGGCGAGTACGTGGATTGCTCGCGGGCGAGCACGATGACGCGTGAGAGTCCGGCAAAAGTCACGAAGCCGAGCGGCGATCGGTGTGAGGGCGCTGCACCGTTGAAACGTATGCAGCGCGACAGCGATTCGCGGGCGGTCAGCTTCTAAGGCAGTCGCAGGATGCGACTGGGTGGCCAGCTCGACCACGTGCAAGTAGGTTGGGTGTATGCAGCGACCGGTGCGTTCGTTGCGAACGCACGCCGGTGTTCCATCTTGCAGCGAAAGTAACGCCGCGTGCTTCTGGCGGTCACGCGCAGGACCAAACTGCGGATCGGAGAACGACGCAGGCTGACCCGCGTCCGACGCATTTGAATCACTGCTGTGCCAGCCATTCCATCACGCCACCATGTTTCGCACATGCCGCTTCACGACGCGGGTTGTAGCTGAAAGACAAGTCCTTGCACTGTGCGCTGGCTTCGAGGCCGTTGCCCGACTTCTCTTTCGGCGCCGCGTCCTTGGTGACGCACTTGCCGTCGGCATCCAGGTGTCCGATCGTCGCGCCGGAAGCGCCCTGTGGCCCGGCAACGCGGGTTGTGCAGGTCGAGCCTTCGGCTGCCATGGCAACGGAGGAAGCCGCTGCGAGACCCATGATCGCCGCAAAGGCGGCGAGGCGGAAAATATTCTGGTTGTTCATGCCATCACCCCATCGTGGATAGACGAGTTGAAGTTGCATATCGCGTGCCATCGAAAGGCGAGCAGCCCACAGAGGCGCAAGAAAGGGCCGGAAAGCCCGCCAGAGCGCGTTTTGTGGCTTCGAAGAGCAGAGCCATTGGCTACATCACGACCGAGGCGGTTGACCGACCGGGAAGATCAAATTGCTGCAATGCACGTCAAGCTTTGCCAACTGACCGTCAAGGGAAGGCCGTCTGCGATTGACCAGACACTGTCGTCGAAGCCGCCGGAACGGTGTCGGCGGGGTTTCGCAGGGTGACGGGCGCGGCACAAGCTCGCGGAGCCATTGCCGTTCGGGAAACGCCCGGAACACCCGGCAAAGGTCGAGAGCGGCCTAGCTGCCCAGTCGCTGTGCCGGCGGTACCAGCGGCGTGACATTGCCCACGGGCCTGGGTTCGGCGGCGCGTTTTTCCAGCCATTGCAGCAGCGCAGTCCAGTCTTCGCGGTGCGCTCGCACCTGGCTGCTGTCATCGTCGAACACGCTTTGACCGCGGTCGACGAGACCGACATAGGTCTGCGAATCGCGTACGCGAATCATCGCCGCCTGCGTGAGACGTTCGAGCGAGGCATCGAGCTGTTTGGCGGAATTCGTGCGTTCGCGCAGACGGTTCGCGATCACGGCGACACGCAGGCGACCACTCTTGACCTCCTGCAGCTTGCGCACGATATCGATGAACATCAGCGTCGCGCGCAGGTCGATCGACGACGGCACCACCGGGATCACCAGCACATCGGCGTGTCGCGCGAACCGCTCGAACTCGTGCGCGCGCAAGCCCGCCGGCGTATCGATCAGCAGGACTTCAGTGCTTGCCGGTATGCGCAGCAACCAGCCCGCGCTCAAGCCGTAGGCGGGATCATTGCTCGCCAGTGCGTGTATCGGCGCCAGATGCGCGCCGCGCAGACCGCTCCACGCGAGCGAAGACCCTTGCGGGTCGCAATCGACGAGCGTCGTCCGCTTGCCACTGCGCGCGTAGTAGCCGGCGAGCGAAGTGGTCACGGTGGTCTTGCCACAGCCTCCCTTGCTGTTGGCTACCAGGATTCGGAACATGTGCTTCCCCTAAAACATCCCCTCGCGAGGATGGCAATACGCACGTTTTCGGTCTGCAATCCCCGACCAGCCAATCTACGCTATTCCAAAATTTATCGATATTCCGCGATGGGATAGCGAATTTCGCACATCTGCAGCGTCAATCGGTGGCGATGCGCGCTACACGACCAGGGCGGAGCCGGGCAGGCCAATCGGTCACGGCGCCGTCGCAATCGCCTCGATTTCCACTTCCCGCCCGGCGAGCCATAAAGCCAGGTTGCGCGAGTAGCGGCGAATCGATGCCTGCGCGGGCGGGAACCCGCCAAGCGCATTCCCCGGCGCTTCGCTGACGAAACTCGGGCATCCCTTTTCGGTATCCCAGTTGTAGTCGCAGAAATGGTGAAAGGTCGATTGAGCGACGCCGCGGCCTCCCTCGGCGGATGCCTCGAAGGCAACGGCGAGATTGAAGGGTCGGCCGCTGACGCGGCTGCGTCCGCTTGCGATGACGCGAGCGCTCGCGTCGCCTTCGGGCGCATCGACGGCACCCTCGTGCGGATGCGCGGGCAGGAATCGGACGCCCGCGAACAGCGGATGCGGCGGACCTTCGAGATGGACATCCTGATAGTCGCCATTGGCGCCGGAGTGGTAGTTCGGCCACTGGATGTACGCGGTAGCCACATCGTCGATGCACTGACGTTGCGGATCGCGCTCGGGATTCGTCGAATGGAAATGATGCGCGCGGCCGACGCCGCCGAGTGCGCAAACCGAACAACCCAGATCCATGTGGTCGCGCGTCACCAGCAGGCCGCCGCCGCGTGCGCGAAAACGCGTGATGCCGGCGCAGTCGTCCGCATGCAGGCCGTTGCCGGTATCCACGGCAAACAGCCAGAGTTCGTCGTAATCCGACGTTTCGAGCGTCGACAACACGGGATCCGGTTGGCCAGCCGGCGCGGTTCGATCGCGCGCATCGACCTCGCACATTGCATTCCCATGCGCATCGCGCAAGGTCGCAAGATGTTCGCGCAACAGGCCGAAGCGCGCGATGCTCCAGTCGTCCGCGGTGGGTTCGATCGTCGTTTGCAACAAGATCCTGATGGCTTCGCTCATGCACTCGCCCTGGGATGCGGGGTTTCAATGACCAGGAGGCAGGGTACATTCTCCGGGTGTGTTGTTACGAATGGGAGAAGTGGACGGCGATGGAAATTCCAATCGACGACGGACCGGCGGTTTCGGCGTTCACGCCCGCCGAGCGCGAGTCGTTCTTCGCCGGCATTGCACGTCACCGTCGCGCTGCGTTACGCGTGTCGATCGTTGCGGGCGCCTGTGCGATGGTCCTTGCACTCATCGTTGCCATCCTGATGGCACCGTTGTTTTACGCGGTCATCGGGCTCGCATTCGATGTCTTGCATTTCGTCGTTCCGATGCCCGACCTGATGCGCAGCGTGACGGAAACCGTCGGCGCTCTCA
>JBDSBK010000328.1:0-9324 GCA_039921645.1 Dokdonella sp. | reverse complement strand
CTGGAGCGCGCAGGACATCAAGGCGCGCACCGAACTCGTGCTCGCGGATCGCTTCGCACGGATCGCGACGGTCGGGCAGGCGCTCGCACATTTGGCGGCGAAACGCGCGGCATGAACGCCGACGCGGCGCAGCGCATTCCGGTCTGGGTGGTGCTGCCGCCGCGTCCGCTGCTGCTCGACATTGCCGGCCCGCTCGAAGTACTGCGCCGCGCAAACGTCGAGCAATCCTCATTGCAATTCGATGTGCACATCATCGGTCCGCGCAACCGGCAGACAAGTTCCATCGGCATCGTGCTCGCCGATATTGCCCCGATGCCGGCGATGCTCGGCGACGACGCGATCGTCATGCTGGTCGGCAACGTCGATGCGGTCGCATTCGGCGACGACCCCGCCGATGCGCAGGTCGCGCGCGACGAGACCGCGATCGTCGCGTGGCTGAAAGCGCGCGTGCGACCCGTGCACCGTGTCGTCACGATCTGCTCGGGCGCCTTGCTCGCGGCACGCGCCGGCTTGCTCGACGGCTACGATTGCACGACGCACTTCAGCTGCTGCGCGGAGCTTGCCGCGCTCGCGCCGCATGCGAACGTGCTGCTCAACCGCTTGTACGTCGAGGATCGCAACCGCTGCAGCAGCGCCGGCGTCACTGCCGGCACCGATCTCATGCTGCAACTGGTCGGACGCCTGTGCGGACCCGCCATTGCGCTCGCAATCGCGCGCCATCTGGTGATCTACCTGCGGCGCAGTGGCGCGGATCCGCAGCTGTCGCCATGGCTGGAAGGTCGCAACCACATCCATCCGGCGGTGCATCTCGCGCAGGACGCGATTGCGGCGAATCCGGCGCGATTCTGGTCACTCGCGGCGCTCGCCAGGATCGCAAGCGCGAGTCCACGCCATCTGTCGCGATTGTTCAACGAGCATGCGGGCATGAGCCTGCCCGACTACGTCAATCGCCTGCGCGTCGCGCTCGCGCACGAGCTGCTCAGCCACACGCGGCTCGACATGGAACGCATCGCCGAACGCAGCGGCTTCGCGTCGACGCGGCAGTTCCGGCGCGCTTGGCGGCGTTCGCATGCAACGCCGCCGCACCTGGTGCGCCGCAGCCGCGGCGAGGCGGACGCGTTCCACGGCTGAAGCGGATCGGCCCTCGTCAGCCGCGATCCACGCGCGGGACAGGCGAAGCTGTTCGCCGGCGTTGCGACCTGCCTCACACCTGCAACCGGCAGCGCGTCACGATATCGGGTACACCTGCGGGCTAGCATCGCGGCCGATCAAGGGGAGTTGACCATGTCGTATGTGCGTCCGTGGGTTGTTGCCATCGCGCTGCTTGCAGGCAGCGCACACGCGCAGCCGCTGCAGAATCCCATCCTGTTCGTCACGCAGTTTCCGATCTCCGGCGACTTCACCGCGATCGGCAGCGTGTTCGGCAACCATCGCACCGACATGGAATCGACCGGCCGCGGCGGCGATCTGATGATCCGCTATCCGGACGGCTCGCTGCGCAACCTCACACAGGAAGCCGGGTACGGCAGCACGGGCCTGCAGGGCGCCAACGCAATCTCGGTGCGCGACCCGGCGGTATCGTGGGATGGCACGCGCGCGATCTTCAGCATGGTGATCGGCGCGCCGACCGCGCAGTACCAGTGGGGCACGTGGTTCTGGCAGATGTACGAAGTGACCGGGCTCGGCCAGGGCCAGACCGTGCACATCACGAAGGTCGCGAACCAGCCGGATCACTTCAACAACGTCAGCCCGACGTATCTTTCCGACGGCAGCGTCGTGTTCGTCAGTGATCGCCCGCGCAACGGCGCCGAGCATCTGTATCCGCAGCTCGACGAATACGAGGAAGCGCCGACGCCGACCGGCCTGTGGCGCCTGCTACCGGCGACCGGACGCATCGACCTGCTGCAGAACGCGGTGTCCGGCTCGTTCAATCCGATCGTCGACAGTTTCGGTCGCGTGCTGTTCACGCGCTGGGATCACCTCCAACGCGATCAACAGAACGACGGCGCGACCAATTCGTACGGCACCTTCAACTGGAGCAGCGAGGCGTCCAATTCGACCGCGACGCCGGATCGCGGCGAAGTGTTTCCCGAGCCGCGCATCGCCGCGAGCGGCTCCAATCTCGAAGGCTTCGGCATCAACCATTTCTTCCCGTGGATGGTGAACCAGGACGGCAGCGGCGAGGAGACGCTCAACCACGTCGGCCGACACGAGCTGCACGGCTACTTCGACCGCAGCTTCAACGACGATTCCGCGCTGCACGAGTTCAGCGCGCCGGGTTCGCGCAAGATCATCGAGAACATGCTGCAGATACGCGAAGATCCGACCACACCGGGACGCTACATCGGCGTCGACGCGCCGGAGTTCTACACGCATGCATCCGGCCAGGTGATCCGCATCGATGCGACGCCAACGACGAACCCGGCGACGATGACGGCGCAGTACCTGACCCCGCGCAGCACCGACGGTTATTACGACAGCGGGACGCCGCCGGCGGATTTCAGCGGCCATTACCGCAATCCGCTGCCGCTCGCCGATGGCCGCATGCTCGCCGCACATGCGACCGACCCGCGTCGCGCCGGCAACGACGGCACGCGCGCGCAGCCTTTGCCGCGCTACCTGTTCCGCCTCAAGCGCCTCGCCACGAGCGGCAGTTTCCTTGCGCCCGTCGAGACGCTGACCGCCGGCATCAGCAAGACCATCAGCTACTGGGATCCGGACGTGCTGGTCAGCTACAGCGGCCCGTTGTGGGAGTTGTCGCCGGTCGAGGTGCGCGCGCGTACGACGCCGCCGACCACGGCATTCGCCATGCAGGCGCCGGAGCAGCAGGCGTTCACGCTCGAGAACGTCGACGCGAATGCGTTTCGCGCGTATCTCACGGCGAACCAGCTGGCCGTGGTGGTCATGCGCAATGCGACCGCGCGCGACAGCGCCGACCAGCAACAGCCGTATAACCTGCACGTGCCCGGCGGCGTGCAGACGGTCGCCGCCGGCGGCGGCACGGTCTACGACATCGCGCACATGCAGTTCTTCCAGGGCGACCAGATCCGCGGTCTCGGCGGCACCGCATCGCCGAACGAAGGGCGCCGCGTGCTCGCGCAGGTCATGCACGATCCCGTCGCCATGCTTGCGAATGCCGCGAATCCCGGCGGGCCTGCCGGCAGTGCGCCGATCCTCGCCGATGGTTCGGTCGCGTTGTACGTGCCGGCGTCGCGTGCGATGGCCTGGCATTCGACCGCGGCAAACGGAACGCCGGTCGTGCGCGAACGCTACTGGATCAGCTTCCGGCCCGGCGAGATTCGCGCTTGCGACGGCTGCCACGGCGTGAACCAGCAGAACCAGGCGAGCCAGCCCGCCTCGACCAACACCGCGCTCGCGTTTCGCGCGTTGCTCGCGCGTTGGCGCGACCGTCAGATCGATCTGATCTTCGCCAATTCGCTCGAACCGCGTTGATCGCGCACGCACGTCTGGATAGCGCGACCGCTGCGCTATAGTTCGCCCGTCCGCGACGCCTACTCTGCGTCGCGGCTGGCTGGACTTCCGGGGGAGATTGCCGTGCTGCTGTTGCGCCTGCTCGAATTTTCGTTCGTGATCCTGTTCCTGACCCTGCTCGTCACACAGGTTTTCATCCCTGCGTTCAAAGGCACGCGCCTGTTCCCGATCTTCGATCGCAGGGGCCGCGAGGCGTTCGAGGAATTGACGCGAGCGCGCGAAGAACGCGAAGTGGAAGCGGTGCAAAAGGAAGCGCGCGACGCGCGCCGGTCATCCGGGGAGAACGACGATGTTCAGTCTTAGAAATCTCGCGATCGTCGCATCGCTGCTGGCGGCGCTCATCGTGGTCGCCCTCGCCGGCGAGCTGGTCGAGCACCTGGATGCGCAGGAAGTCATGGTGATCCAGTCGGTCAACGGCAATCTCACCGTGTACGACACGCCGGGCTATCACCCGCAGTGGTTCGGCAAGGTGACCAAGTATGCGCGGCGCGCGTCGTACGATTTCGAGGCGCCCATCCGCTTCAACGACGGCGCGCAAGCGAAGATGCACGGATCGATCCAGTTCGAGATCCCGACCGATCCGACCACGTTGATCATGCTGCATTCCAAGTACGGCAGCGCCGCGACGCTGCAGAGCCAGCTGGTCGAACGCGTGATCGACAAGTCGATCTTCATGTCCGGTCCGTTGATGTCGTCGAAGGAATCCTACGCCGAGAAGCGCAATTCGCTGATCACCTATGTCGAGGACCAGATCACGCATGGCACCTACCAGACGCGTCAGCACGACGTGAAGTCGAACGATCCGATCACCGGTGCCGAAAAGACGATCACCGCAGTCGAGATCGTCGCCGACGACAAGGGAATGCCCAAGCGCCAGGAAGAGCCGGTGCTGACCCCGTTCGGCATCAAGACCTTCAACTTCACGATCAGCGAAGTGAACTACGACGCCACGGTCGAAGCGCAGATCAAGGGCCAGCAACAGATCACGATGGACGTGCAGACCGCCATCGCGACGGCGAAGAAGGCCGAGCAGCAGGCGATCACGGTGGCGAAGGAAGGCGAAGCCGCTGCGGCAAAGGCGAAGTGGGAACAGGAAGTGATCAAGGCCAAGGCCGTCGTCGAAGCGCAGCAGGCACTCGAAGTCGCGCAGCTGGACACGAAGAAGGCCGAGCAGGAAAAGGCCGCGAAGATCCTGCGTGCCGAAGGCGAATCCGAATACAAGCGCAAGATCATCAGTGCCGATGGCGCTCTGGAACAGAAGTTGGCGACCTACAAGGATGTGCAGGCGGCGTGGGCGCAGGCCTTCGCCGAGTACAAGGGGCCTGCGCTGGTGCCGGCCGTCGTGATGGCGCCGCGCGACGGTGGCGCTGCCGCGACGGGTGCGCAAGCGTTGATCGACATGCTCAGCGTGAAGACGGCGCGTGACCTCGCGCTCGACATGTCGATCCCCGCAGGCGCCAAGTAACGCATCGTCGGCAGCGACCCTGCCATAGGTCGGTCGCATGCCGAGCGTGGCGCGCAGTCGCCCGACACGCTGCTAGAAAAGCATCGACGCCGATACACGCGACTTGCGCAATTCGTGCAGATCCTCGGCGATGTCGCTGGCGGATGCGCCCATGCGATACCTGCCGAGCAGGTAGTCGGCCGGGACTTCGGGCGCTGCCCTTTCGTGCATGTAGTACACGTCCAGGCCCGGACTCGTCCAAACCAGCACGTCGTCGTCGACGAGTGCGGCATAGATGCTCTTCGCCATCGCATCGACATCGTCGAGCAGCGAACCCACGTTGGCGTGCGGCCATGGCCCTTTTGCGCTTACGCGACGCATGGCCCGTTCCCGGTTTCGCCGTCGGGCTGCCAGGAAGAATCGGTCCGCCGCAGCAGGTCGGCGCCGATCACGATCCTGAAATGCTCGACCACGCCGCGGTCGGCCGCGTCGAGCAGCGCATGCAGCACGCTGCGGATCGTGCGCATCGCAGCGCTCGCCTCCGACAGGTCGACCATGATGTTGAACCAGCCATAGCCCTGCGGCGATTTCTCGCATTGTTCGATGCGGAACTCGGCCGGTCGCTGTTCACTGCCGAGCAGATGTTGCAGTTCTTGCAAGCGCGTGATCGTCTCGATCACCGCCAGCGGCTTCATCGAAGCCGTTCCTTTGTCGCTGTCGTTCATGTCGAGTCTCTGGCAGGGGATGCGGAGCGCCACGCTTGGCGCTGTTGATGGCCGGACGTTGATGGCCGGACTCGGCTCGCGCGGCGGTCGGGCGCGGCCCGATCCTTAACGGTGTACAAGTCTGCGCAGACGGTCGCGCCGCGTCCCCTGATGGATGCACTAGACGGACTAGTGCATTTGTCCCAAAGCGCACAATGGCGACCGGAACACGGCATCATGGCAGCGCGTTTTTGCGCGGTTCTTCATCCTTTTCTTCCTTTGAGCGATTGCCCATGAGCAAGCGTCCCGTCCCCACACCCGCCGATCGCGACCAGCTCCGGCAAGTCGTCGCCGGGCTCAGCGAGGGCGTGATCCTCATCGAACGCAACCGCAGGCTGGCTTGGGCGAATGTCGCTGCCTGCGCGATGCACGGGGTCAAGGATGTTGCCGAGCTCGGGCGCACCCTCGCCGACTATCGCAAACGGTTCCAGCTGCATTACCGCAACCACCATCCGGTGCCGGCGGGCAGTTATCCGCTCGAGCGCGCATTTGCCGGCGAACGCTTCAGCGATGTCGTCGTCGAGGTCGTCCCGGTCGATCATCCGGAACTCAAATGGGTGCATCGCACGCGCAGCCTGGTCGTCAACGACGCGAAGGGTACGCCCGACTTTTACGCGTTGTTTCTCCTCGACGTCACCGACTGGGCCAGCGCGGAGCAACGCTTCGAGCGTGCGTTCAATGCGAACCCGGCGCCCGCGATGATCTGTCGCCTCGCCGACCTGCGCTTCATCAAGGTCAATCGCGGCTTCCTGGACATGACCGGCTACGTCAGCGAACAGGTGGTGGGCCGCTCGGTTTACGAGATCGACGTGCTCGAACAGTCCGACAATCGCAGTGAGTCGATCGAGCGACTCGTCGCAGGTGAAACGATTCCACAGACACAGGCCGAACTTCGCATCGCGGACGGCACCTCCAAGCTCATCATCGTTGCGGGACAGCCGATCGAAATGGGCAACGAGGCCTGCATGCTGTTCACCTTCATGGATCTGGAACCGCGTCGCCGCGCCGAAAGCGCGTTGCGTCACAGCGAAGAGCGCTTCGTGAAGGCGTTCCAGATGACGCCGGTGCCGACCCTGATCTTCGATGCGGAGCGCTGGGAAATCATCGAGGCGAATGAAGCGTTCGTGAGCAGCGCGGGCTATGCACGCGAGGAACTGGTCGGTCGTACCGTCGACGACATTGGCTTGCTCAGCGCGGACACCGCGCGCGCGCAGATCGCGAGCGCGCTCAAGCGCAACGGCATTTTTCGCGACATCGAGTGCCTCGTCATGCGCAAGGACGGCAATACGATCGACTGCCTGGTCTCCGCCGAAACGGTGCTCATCAACGGCGCCGGGTGCGTGCTGCTGGCGCTGCTGGACATCACCCACCGCCGGCGCTCCGAGCTGGAGCTGGTCGCCGCGGTCGAGGCGGTGATGAAAGATGCCTCCTGGCTCAGCGGCCCGCTGATCGAGAAACTGGCGAATGTGCGCCGCGGCATCGTGCACGAGCGCGGGCCCGAACTCGCCGACCTCACCAACCGCGAACGCGACGTGCTCGCCCTGATAGGCGAAGGCTTGACCGACAAGGCGATTGCCGCGCGCCTGCGCGTGTCGCCGAGCACGGTCCGCAATCATGCGGCAGCCATCTATTCGAAGCTCGACCTGCATACGCGCGGCGAGGCGATCGTATGGGCGCGCGAGCGCGGCTTTGCCGGCAAACCCGACAGCGCGGCCAAACGCAAGGTACGACCGCGAAGCTGATCGCGCGCGCCAGGCCGCGCATTTTCACGACCTTACATTTGGCGGCGTCCACCCGCTTGGGTTCGGGAGTATGTTGCGCGCTCGGTCCCGGGAGACATTGCATGTTCGTACGCCGTTTCGCGGCCGCCGTCCTGTCGTGTGGATTCGCCACGGTTGCCCTCGCGCAGACCCCGGGCAGCGCAGACGCCACGCCTGCATGGGTCACGCAGAGCAATCTCGATGCACAGCCGCTGTTGAAGGCGATGGCGCAGTTTCGTCCGGAGTACGCGTCGCGGATCGGATTGGCCGGCTACGACGAAAAGTCGATCGACCTCAAGCCCGACCTACCCGCGCGCGAGCGCACCGCACTCGGCGCCGCACGTGCCGAGCTGCAGGCGAAACTCGCATCCGAAACCGACGGCAATGTGCGTCGGGACCTGGAGCTCATGATCAAGGCGGCGGAACGCGCGATCGAATCGAATCGGCTGCGCGAGAAGTATCTGCTGCCCTACCAGAACGTCGGACAGACGATCTTCCAGGGCGAGTTTGGCTTGCTGCAGGACCAGGTTGCAGCCGAGCGGCGTGTTGCGGCGCTGAAACGACTCGAGTGCTATGTCGGCATCACACCCGGTTGCACATCGCTGACCAAGGAAGCGGAAGCGGCGTATGTCGCGAAACTCACCGACAGGCAACTGCTCAGTCCGTACAAGGCCCAAGTCGAACAGGATCTCGCCAACACCACGCGCTACATCGACGGCGTGCGCAAGCTGTACGAGAAATACAGGATCGATGGCGCCGAGCCCGCGCTGGTTGCATTGAAGAAGCAGCTGCGCGCGCACGACGCGTGGGTGACGTCGAACGTGCTCGCACACGCGCGCACGGACTTCCGCCTGCCGCCCGAACTGTATGCGAACAATCTCAAGGATGTCGGCCTCGACATCACGCCCGAGGAACTGATTCGCAAGGCCGAGATCGAGTTCATGGAGACGCGCGCGCAGATGCAGATGCTCGCGCCGGTCGTGGCGAAGGCGGAAGGCTCCGATGCGACCGACTTCCACGACGTGCTCAAGCTGCTCAAGAAACAGCAGCTCGATCGCGCCTCCATCGAAACGTATTACCACGACATCATCGGCAAGGTCGAAGCGATCATCCGCGACCACGGGCTGGTGAGCCTGCCGCAGCGCGCGATGATCATGCGCCTGGCGTCGGAAGCCGAAAGCGCCGCATCGCCGGCGCCGCACATGCAACCCCCGCCGCTGATCGACAACCATGGCGAGCGCGGCAGTTTCATCCTGCCGCTCGGCAATCCGCCGAAGGACACCGATGGCGGCAACGACGAGGTGTACGACGACTTCACCTGCAAGGCGTGCGCGTGGACCCTGACGTCGCACGAAGGCAGGCCGGGCCACGAGCTGCAGTTCTCGGCGATGGTCGAGCACGGCGTTTCGCTGGCGCGCTCGCTGTTTGCGCAGAACAGCGTCAACGTCGAAGGCTGGGCGTTGTATTCCGAATACATGATGCTGCCGTTCGAGCCGCCGGCCGGCCAGATGATCGCGCTGCAGATGCGCCAGCAGCGCGCCGCACGCGCGATTCTCGATCCGATGCTCAATCTCGGATTGATCACGCGCGAACGCGCGCACGATGTGATCGTCAACGAAGTCGGTCTGTCCGAGGCGCTTGCGCGCGAAGAACTCGACCGTTTCATGTTCCGCAGCCCCGGACAGGCGACGGCGTACTTCTACGGCTACACGCGCCTGCTCGAACTGCGCGCGCACGTCGAGCTCGCACAAGGCAAGGATTTCAACCTCAAGGCGCTGAACGACTTCATCATCGCGCAGGGCTTGCTGCCGCCGGATCAGCTGCAGGAAGCGGTCGAGGCGGGTTTTCTGCACGCGACGAAATA
>JBDSBK010000327.1:0-2618 GCA_039921645.1 Dokdonella sp. | reverse complement strand
AAGTCGACGTCGTGCAGTGCGGCTACTGTCAATCCGGCCAGGTCATGACCGCCGCTGCGCTGATCAAGCAGAAGCCCGATCCGACCGATGCCGATATCGACGCTGCAATGGCCGGCAACCTGTGTCGCTGCGGCACCTATCAGCGCATTCGCACCGCCGTGCACCGCGCGGCGGAGTTGTCGAAGAAGGAGAGCGATCATGTGGCGTGATGACCTCGATCTTTCACTGCCTGTGGCAACGGTGAAGTCACCAGCCCCATCCGAACCTCTGCTTGAAGGAGCCGGCTCGAAGCGACGCGAATTCCTCAAGACGACAACCGTGGCAACGGCGGGCCTCGTGGTCGCCTGCTTCATTCCAGCATCCGTGCGCAAGGCGCTGGCAGAGACTGCGCCGGCTGCAAAGCCGCCGGTCTCGCCGAACGCGTTCATCCATATCGCGCCCGACAACAGTGTCACTGTGCTGCTCAAGCATTCGGAAATGGGCCAGGGTGTCTGGACCTCGTTGCCGATGGTGGTCGCCGAAGAACTCGGTTGCGACTGGAATGCGATCAGGGTGGAACACGCACCCGCCGCACCGGAGTACGCGCATACCGCGTTCGGCTTGCAGATGACCGGCGGCTCGACGAGCACCTGGGAATCGTTCGACCAGCTGCGCAACGCGGGTGCGACCGCACGCGAATTGTTGCTGACGGCGGGCGCCGCGAAGCTCGGCGCAAAAGTTGCGGATTGCCGTGTCGAGAACGGTTACATCATGCATGGCGAGAAGAAAATCAGCTTCGGTGCCGTCGCGGCGGCAGCAGCGAAATTGCCGCCGCCGACAGGCGTGAAGCTCAAGGATGCGAAGGACTGGACGATCATCGGCAAGCCGACGCGGCGCCTGGACAGCAAGGCCAAGGTGACGGGCACGGCCGAGTTCGGTATCGACGTGAAGCGTCCGAACATGGCGATCGCCCTGGTGGCTCGGGCGCCGGTGTTTGGTGCGAAGCTGAAGAAGCTGGATTCGACGAAAGCGAAAGCGATCGCAGGCGTGATCGATGTCGTCGAAGTGCCGAGCGGTGTCGCCGTGTTGGGCCAGCATTTCTGGGCGGCGAAACAGGGCCGCGATGCGCTCGTGCTCGAATGGGACGAGGGCGCGTTTGCGGATGGCTCGACCGCCGCACTGCGCAACGAATACCGCAAGCTCGCTGCAACGCCGGGCGCGACGGCGAAGGTCGCGGGCGACGTCGATGCCGCGTTGAAGAAAGCGCCGCACGCGATCGAAGCGGAGTACGAGGTTCCGTTCCTCGCGCATGCGCCGATGGAGCCGCTCAACTGTACCGTCGAAATCGGCAAGGACGGCTGCGACGTATGGACCGGCACCCAGTTCCAGGGTGTCGACCAGGGCACGGTCGCGAAGATCCTTGGACTCAAGCCGGAACAGGTGCGCATCCATACCACGTTCCTCGGCGGCGGCTTCGGCCGACGCGCGAATCCAAACTCGGACTTCATCAGCGAAGCGGCGGAGGTCGCGAAGGCGTCGAAGAAAACCGTCAAGGTCGTGTGGACGCGCGAGGACGACATCCACGGTGGCTATTACCGACCCATGTGGTTGTCGCGCTTTCGCGCGGCGCTCGGTGAAGGCGGCAAGCCGGTGGCGTGGTCGCACACGATCGTCGGCCAGTCGATCATTGCGGGCACGTTCTTCGCGCCGATGATGATCAAGGACGGCGTCGACGGCACCTCGGTCGAGGGCGCGGCCGATTCGCCATACCTCGACGCGATTCCCGCGCATCGCGTCGACCTGCATTCGCCGACGAGCCCGGTCACCGTGCTGTGGTGGCGCTCGGTCGGCCATTCGCATACGGCCTTCGTCGTCGAGAGCTTTATCGATGAACTCGCGCACGCGGCGAAACAGGATCCGCTGGACTACCGTCGCGCCCTGCTGCCGAAAGATTCACGCGAGCGGCGCGCACTCGATCTGGCAGCCGAGAAATTCGGCTGGGGCAAGCCGCTGCCGCAAGGTCACGCCGCGGGCATGGCGGTGCATCAATCGTTCGGCAGCTATGTCGCGCAGATCGCCGAAGTCTCGGTCGAGGATGGCAAGCCGCGCGTGCACCGCGTCGTCTGCGCCATCGATTGCGGCCCGGTTGTGAACCCACTCACGGTCGAAGCGCAGATGCAGTCGGGCATCGTATTTGGATTGTCGGCAGCGCTGCACGGCGAGCTCACGTTGAAGAACGGGCGCGTCGAACAGAGCAACTTCCACGACTACCCGGCACTGCGCCTGCCGGAAATGCCGCGGGTCGACGTGCATATCGTGCCAAGTACCGACAAGATGGGGGGCTGCGGCGAGCCCGGTACCCCACCGATCGCTCCGGCGGTCGGCAACGCGTTGTTTGCATTGACCGGAAAGCGTCTGCGCCAGCTGCCGTTTCGCCTCGCGTAACCGGAATTGTCGCTGGGGCACCAAGGCCGTCGCAACCAGCGGAACGAGCAGGCTGCGGCTTCCAGCCGATTCGAGGTCGGCGTGCATTCAGCATCGCGGGCTGACGATGACTCGTCGCCAGACGGAGATCCCCGATGAAACGGCATGTGTTGCGGATTGCATTTTTCGCGCTCGCCGGCGGCATGGCGATTTCA
>JBDSBK010000326.1:0-4240 GCA_039921645.1 Dokdonella sp. | reverse complement strand
GCGACGGCCGCTGCGAAACCGCCGATGGCGTACTCGCCGGCTCCGCACTCGATATGGCACGCGCGGTACGCAACACGGTCGAGACGCTCGGCGTGGCATTCGATGAAGCGGCGCGCATGGCGTCGACGTACCCGGCCGAGTTTCTCGGCCTCGCCGCCGATCGCGGCCGCATCGCACGCGGCTTGCGTGCCGATCTCGTCCAACTTGATCGCGATTTCAACGTGGTTCGCTGCTGGCCCTGAGACAAGCGAACAAATAGTCGTTTCAATGGATGCAAGGCGCATCGTGCCGCGTTCGGCTCATGGTCGCCGCGCCTCGCGAATGCGACGAAGCGCATTGCCCAGCCAGACCGCACTCGGTTGCGCTTCCTCATGTGGACAGCGGACCTGATAGGGCGTCCCGCTCATGCTGCTCTTCGTTCCCGCTTCGGCAATGAATGCTTCCGCACTCGCCACGGCTCCCTTGTCGAGGAGATAGTCGTACTTCCTCTTCAGGTGATCCTGCGCTTGACCCGCGCTGTACCAATGGCCGTTGCGGTAGAACTCGCAATCAGACGAACCCAGAGTGGACAGCAGACGGTCTATGTCCGCGCGTGAAGAGGCGGACAGTTCCGCTGCTGCCGCGAGCACGGCGCCAAGAGAGAAGACGGCGATGGCGAGGAAGCGTTTCATGTCGTAGCGACCCGATGACTGACAACGCGAATGCGCAAGGCAGTCTGGATGCACGACACTGAATGCAGCCGATGCGTGCAAGTTCCCAGCGCATGAAGGCAGGGCGAGTTGCCCGAGCAGCCGCTACAGGTCCCGCGCTACCCGGAAACCGATGCGCGCACTGCGCATGTCGGTGCGCCCGGCAACACGGAACGCGGAACGCACCTGGTCCGGGTCGCTACCCCAGGAGCCGCCACGCACCACGCGGCGCTCGCAACCCGGATTGACCCAGGCGGCGCTGTCGCGTGGCGCACGCACGTAATTGTCGTGCCAGCAATCCTCGACCCACTCCGACACATTGCCTTCCATGTCGAAAAGGCCGAACTTGTCCGCTGGAAAGCTTTTCACCGGCGCAGGACCCCAGAAACCATCGCTGTAGTGCGCGAACGCGCTGGTCCAGCTGCGCTTCGACGGCGAGCGATCGCCTTCGCCGGTGACGTTGCCGACGACCTTGTCGGGGTTGCCATCGCCCCACGGGTAGCGCGCACTGGAACCCGCACGCAATCCATATTCGAATTCGGTTTCGCTGGCGAGTCGGTAGTGTTTGCCGGTGCGCTCGGACAACCACGCGAGATATGCGGTCGCGTCGTTCCAGGACACGTTGACGACCGGCAGGTTGTCGCTTGCGCGTTCGCCCTTGTAGTCGTTCTGCCAGCTCATGCCGCGACGCTCGACGATGCGCCCCGAGCTTTCCTCGTAAACGGAGCTTCCACCGAGTTTCTCGGCATCGCTGACATAGCTGCTCGCGCGCACGAACTCTCGGAACTGCCCAACCGTCACTTCGCTCTGCCCGAGCGCAAATCCGACATCGATGCGCACGCGTCGCTGCGGTTCCTCGTTGTCCGCATGACCCGCTTCGTCGGCAGGCGAACCCATCACGAACGCACCGGTCGGAATCACGATCAGGGTGGGTGCATTGCCGGCCTTGTCGAGGAAACCATCGTGCAGGTTCTGCCCCGGTGTCAGACTCGCGTAGAGCCGCGCGTTGCGCACACGCAGATTGAAATCATCGAGGCCTGCAAGGTCCGCGCTGATCGCCTGCGCCCTCTTCGCCAGCGTCTCTGCCAGATCCGCATTGCCGGAATCGAGCGCCGAGCGCGCCTGCGCAAGCACCGTTTCGGCGCGCTGGCCGCGAATGCCATCGACACGCGTGCGCGTTTCGAGCAGCGCCTGCGAACCCGGGCGAATGGCGGAAGCGAGCCCAAGCGTCGCATCCGCGCCGACGAAATCATCCTGCGCCGCGGAGCCGAGTGCGCGGTCGAGGTATTCGCGTTCGATCGCTGCGAGGCCTGCATCGGCAAGATGATTGCCCGGATCGCGCTTGAGTACCTCGCGGTAGATCGCCAGCGCGCTGACGTCCTCCGGCTCCGTCGCATGACCGGCCTTCATGCGGTCGGCCGCCTGCGTGAGCATCGGCAGGATCTGATGCAGGGTCTTCATCTGCGCACGTGCGCTCTCGAGCTCGTCGTCCGAATGCGGCAGTTCCGCATAGACCGCGAGGAAGCGTTGCGCGGCATCCTCGTCGCCGCGATCGATCGCAGCGATCGTCCAGTCGCGCAACGCGCCGCCAATGCGTTCGAGCCCCACCTGCGCCTCGACGTTGTCGGGCGCGCCCGCGAGTGCCTCGCGATAAAGCGCAATCGCATTGCCATCCTTCGGTTCGAAAAGCGCGCCGCGCCCTTCTGCCGCGCGCGCCTTCTTGAGCAGGGCGGTCACGACTTTCGTCGTCGCAATCGGCGGTCCCATGCGCACCGCGTCGGCAAGCGACGTGCCGGGCTCGACGGCAGGCGCCGCGGCAACCGTCTGCGCCGGCGGCGACTTGACCGCCGACCACGTCATTGGCGGCGCCGACGCGTGCGAACCCGGCACGCCGGGCGCCTGAGTGGGTTCGGGCAGCGGCTGCATGTGCAGCAGCCCCGGAAAGAAGCGATACGCCAGCGCGAACGCGAGCAGCGCGATGCCAGCGGCGCCGCCGAGGGTATGCTGCTTGCGTGCGACTTCGGTACCGGGCATCGTGCTTCGATTATCAATGCTGGGCGCGCGATATTGAAGCGCCGTCTCGACCGTACATCAACTGAATCACAAAGGATCACCTCTTGGCCGACTGGATCGAACGCAGCGATGCGCTGCTCAGCCTGCTCGAAAATGCCCCGACCACGATCGGGCTCGATACCGAGTTCATGCGCATCGACACGTTCCTGCCGCGCCTTGCCCTGGTGCAGATCGAGATCGACGGTCGCATCGCATTGATCGATCCGACGGCCGAGATCGATCCCTCGCCGCTCGCCAGCGTGCTCGCCGATCCGGCGCGTGTCTGCGTGATGCACAGCGCAAGCGAGGACCTCGAGGCGTTTGCGACGTGGTCGTGTTCGATCGCACGCTTGTTCGACACCCAGATCGCCGCATCGTTCGCCGGGCTCGGTGCAGGGCTGGGCTATCAGAAACTCGTGCGCGAACTGGCCGGCGTTGAAGTGCCGAAAGCGGAGACGCGCTCGGACTGGCTGCGCCGACCGCTCAGTGCGGAACAACTGGAGTACGCGGCGCAGGACGTGGTGCACCTGCCCATCCTGCATGCGGAGCTTTCCGCGCGCGTCGCAAAGCGCGGCTATCTCGCCTGGTTGATCGAGGATTGCGCGAGCATGCTCGACCGCGCCAGCAAACGCGAAGCCGACCCGGAACCGCAGGTCGCGATGCGCGGCGCTGCGGAATGGCCGCGCGAGCGACAGGCTCTGCTGCGACGCGTATTGCGCTGGCGCGACGCGACAGCACGCACGATCAATCGTCCGCGCTCATGGCTGCTCGACGACACACACGCACTGGATCTCTGCGCACGGCCTCCGCAAGGTCTGGAAGAATTGACCGAGCGCAGCAAGGGTCAGCGCGCGTTGCGCGGACCGCAACGCGCCGAGCTGCTCGGCGTGCTGACTGCCCAATTGGCCGACGACGAACGCGAATTCGCGCCGATTCCGCGCGCCCCCTCGCTGCGCGAAAAAGCAACGCTCAGCGCGATGAAGGAAGTCGTCGCCGCACGCGCGCTCGAACTCGATCTGCCCGAAAGCCTGCTGTGCGCGCGCCGGCACCTTGAGTCCCTGCTTGCAACGCGACGCTGGCCAGGCACGCTCGAAGGATGGCGCCGTGGCGTGCTGCACGATGGGCTGATCGCACTGCTGCCCGACTGACAGACCGAACGATTGGTTTTTTCTCACGCTTGACAACGACCGGGGCTCTACCGGCACACTCGGCCTCATGAACAACCGACGCATTCGCTGCGCGCGCATTACAACGACGACCACGACGACCGTGGTACGGGTGCCTGCGCGCGATTGATTCGATCCAGCAACGGCCCCGCCCTCGCAAGGGAAGGGCCGGCCGCTGCAACAGCCCACCCTCGCGAAACGGGGCCTCCAACCAGGGAGGCCAGTTCCAATGTCCGATACCGCCAGCGTCGACGTCGCAGCAGCGCGAGCATCCGTGCCGCGGTCCACATCGGCGCTTGCCGCGCACAAGTTCGGCGGCTCCAGTCTTGCCGA
>JBDSBK010000325.1:0-12317 GCA_039921645.1 Dokdonella sp. | reverse complement strand
GCAGGATCAACCATGCGAGCACGCCGCAAAGCACGAGTCGCAACGAACGCACCAGCCACGGGGGAGCGATCAGCAAACGCACGGTTTGCGCCGGCGACACCGGCCCGCTCCAACTCAGCTGGTAGCGGTGACCGAGTTGCCAACCCGGTTCGCCTGCTCCGGTCTGCACGACAGTCGATTGGCTGTAGCGATCGATCTGTTGTCGACGTATTGGCGCGACCGAGCTGGGCTGCTCGATCGACTCGCGATCGATCGTCACCGTCGGACTGGACGTCTCGATATCGACGCGGCGGATATTCGAGCCGGTCACTTCGATCGTTTCAAGATTGTCTTTTTCTTCGGCTGCCGAATCCGCGGCGCGGGCACGCATGGCGCCGCCTTGCGCCTGCATCTTCGCTTCAGCCGGCGGCGGTGCGGGTGCGGCACGCGGTTCCGGCGCAGGCGGCGCGGCGCGTCCGGCAAAGCCGAGGTCATCGAACGCAAAACCGCCTTCGTTTTCCAGCTGCGGATGCAAGGCGAAGCGCACCTGATCCGCGACAAACGGCAACGTGGCGAGCACGAGCAGCCCGAGTGCGCCGCGTCGCAACCATTCCGCGACCCGCGCGAAACGCCCCACCGGCAGCGCACGCACGACCAGCGCCAGCGCGATCACCAGCAGCAGGCTCCAGAACGGCGCGCCGTGCTCCTGGAAACCAAGCACGACATAGATCAGCGCAGGCAAGGCACCCAGCGGTCCGAACAAACGCCACGCAAGCAGGACGAGCACCGCGCAGATGAAGACGTTGAGCAGGTTCCACGTCTCGATCCAGCTGCCTGCGGCGCGATCCGCGCCGGGCGCGCCGAGCAATTTGTAGCCATTCGGAAGATGCAGCGTCGTGCTCACGCCATCGAAGCTGGCCTGCCAGCCGGCGATCGGCAACACCGCGCTTGCCGGCACGATGCGCAGGCCGGCCGCCAGATCGACCGCGGGCGTGCGCCATTCGACGCCGCTGAGGTTCGGCCCGGCGACGCCTTGCGTGACCAGCAGCGCTTCGTTGCCACGCCCCACACTTTCTCCGAGGGCGTCTGCACGTTCGAGCGTGAATGGCAGCGCTGCATCGAGGCGCCAGTCGCGCAGCAGCGTGCCGCGCACGCGATCGCGCGCGAACCAGCCGGCACCGTCGAAGTCGAGCCACATTTCGCGCGCGAGCGTGAGTCGGTTGCGCTCGTCCGTGGCGGCGCCGCGCGAACGCTCGTCGATCGTCAACGTGGCCGCGTCCACCAGAGCGAACGCAGGCAGGCTCGACCACGCAGCCGGCGAGCCGGCATCTTTCGGGTCGACTTGCACCGCGGCCGTCGCGGTTGAAATGCGCAGGCGCGGATTGGAGGCATAGCTCCAGATTTCCTGTGCCGGCCACGGCGCTGCCGGCAGATGCGCCGTGACGGTCGTGAGCGGCGCGATCGCGCGCGCGTCCAGCGTCAGCGTGTCGTCGCCGGGTTGCACGCGTATGCGCAGACGACCATCGCCATCGAGTCGCGCCGGCCACGCACCGTGCAAAGCGAGCGGCAGGAATCCTTCCGGCAGCACCGGCCCGATGATTTCCTCGCGTGCCTGGCCGGACACGTGCATCGCGATCACCGTGCTCAATTGCGCGGGAATGCCGTCGTTGATACGCCGATACACGCGCAATTCGATGCTGTCCGCTTCCGGCGTGCTCGTAATTGCACGTCCGAGGGTCACTTCATTGTCGTCGCGCTGCACCGGTATCACCGGTTTGCCATCGACGCTGAGCGTGACCAGACCGATCGCGCTCGGCACACGCAAGGTTTGCGGGCGCTCGTGCCAGGGCAGACGCGCGCGTATCTCGTGACTGCCCACCGCGAGCCGCAGCGCGGGTCCCTGATGATTGACCACCACTGCGGGCTGACCGTCTACGGTGACCTGCTGCGGCCAGTTTTCGGTGTCGCCCGGCAACGGCACCCACGAATCCACATCGACGCGCCAATGCTGCACGATGCTTGCGCCGCTCGCATCCGCGCTCAGGCTCAAGGTGCCGGGCCACGCGCACAGGTACTCGTTCTCGCTTGAACCGGACCTGCCTGCGATCAAGGGACACGCACGATAGTCGAGGCCGTGCATGACCCAACCGCGCCAGGCTTCCAGCGAAGAGGGAACCGGCGACTCGGCGTGCGCGGCTGCAGCGATCAGCAGGCAGGCGAGCCAGATACAACGGACGGCGACGACGCGCATGGATTCCCCTCAGTGGACGATTGGTGGTGGTGCAACGGCATGACGCACGCGGCGGGGTTTGCGTTGCAGCGAGGGAGCGCGCCGAGCACCGACTATCGGCGCCGCACTCAAGTCGTCAGCAGTCGCCAGCCCTGTTCGACGCAGGCGAGCACAAACCCGGTGAGGAAGAACAGGTAGCTGTAGCGAAGATAGCGGTACTTGCGATGCGCCAGGTACCAGCCGAGCGAATAGAGGTCGTTCGCCATCGTCGCGTAGACCGAACCATCGGGTTTCATCACACGCGTGATCTCGGCGAGAAAACGCTCGCGCGGCAATTCCGCGAAGTGGCCGAAGAACAGCAGGTTGAATCCACTCGGCAAGGTTTCGCCCGTGACCTTGATCGAGCGGTATTTCGGCAGCACCGCGAGGATCGCGAGCAGCAGGGCCAGCAAGGTGAATCCGGTCAGCGTGAGCATCGATACGCGCAATGCAGGATCATTCATGCGACCGAGCGACATCGTCAGCACGATCGACGACACCGTGATCAGGATATTCGCCTTGAGGTCGGCCATGCTCGACAACGCGACATGATGCTGTTGCGCCGTGCGCAACATCGAATCCCCGGTATTGCGCTCGGGGATACGCGAGAACGAATCGGGTGCCGCAGGATGTTCTTCCATTGCCGTGCCCGCTTCGTCGAGATGCGGTGCATCTTAGCAAGCACGAAGCATGAGAGCGTCTCGAACACCGACGCTTGTTGGTTCGCTGACGACACCATCCCCACCCAACCCTCCCCTTGAAGGGGAGGGCTTGAGCGCAGTGCTTTGAAGTCCTCCCCTTCAAGGGGAGGATTAGGTGGGGATGGTGTTATCGGCGTCGAAGCGTCGCGGCTGAAGCCGCTCGCACAGACATCTGCTCCCATATCTCAACCGCCAGAAGGCGCGACTGAATGCGCCTCCGCCCACGCCTTCAGTGCTTTCGTTCCCACTTCCTCGCGCAGCGCAGCGCATTGGCGGATGCCCTCGATGGTCTGGCCGAGGCCGCGTTCTCCACCGATCAGGTCCTTTATGCGTGGCGCGAAGAACGCGGACAACGCGTCCGCGGATGCGTTGCTGCAACGTCCATTGGCGACGCTCTTGGGAACATACGCCTGCGCGAACGCAGGCAGGCGCACGCGGTACGCATCGAAGTGCGCCATCAGCCATTGCCACATCGCCGCACGATTCTCGGGCTCCTTGATTTGCGCCTCATACAAGCGACCCATCTCGCCGATCTGCACGGTCGCGGTCAGGCCGTAATCGCGTGCGCGCTCACCGAGCACGGGGTCGCGCGTCGCGCCGAGCGCCGAGAGCAACGCATAGCGTTGCGTAGTGTCGTGGTTGGTTGCCAGCTCCTTCTGTGCTGCGTCGAACGCAGGAACGCCGCTTTCCTGCACCGCTACCTGCAATGCGATTGTGCGCAAATCCGCATCGGCGCGCGTGAGGTCGACCTTGCCGCTGCCATCGAGACCGAGCGCAGCGCGACCTTGCCTGGCCAACTCGCCGCGCACGCTCGCATCGCGCACGTCGATCGCGAGGAAATCGGCGAGACGCGTGCGCATGGCGGTGTCGGTACCTGCTTCGCCATCCTTGTGCCTGTAGCCGAGCTGCACCAGGCGCGGAACGTAAAGCCGCGACGCATACGCATCGAGCAGCGGCCGGGTCGTGTCGTCGGCGAGTTGCTCGCGGATCCATTCGAACGAATCGAACAGCGCTGTCGCAACCTGCGGCAATTGCGATCCGGCGAGTCCCGGCATCGCGTCGAGCACGGCGGCAGGACCGAGCGTGCCGCGCTTGAATGCGCTGCTCACCGCATCCGCGTAGACGACCTGCTCCGGCGGCGTCAGTCGTGTGACCGCCGCAGCGAGCTTGCCGAAATCGGCCGCTGCGAGATCGAACCGGTAATAGCCGCGGGCCGCCGCATTCGGCAGATACCAGTCCGGGCATGTCCCGCCGACATCGAATCGCTGTTCGGATTTTTCGAGCAGGAAACATTGCGTGTCCGACGCCGCGCCACGACCGAAACGCACACACACGGGCACGCTCCACAGTGGCGCCTCCTTCGCGAAAACGCCGAACGGAAGGTAGCGCGACTGGCTCAGCGTCAGCGAAGCCTTGCCGTCGTTGCACGCGAGCTCGCTGTGGATCTGCGGTGCGCCGGGTTGATCGAGGAAGCTGCGCATCGCTTTCGCGAAGACCTCGCCCTTGCCGCTCGCTTCGGCCAGGCTCGCGATCAGGTCGTCCGAACTGCCGCTGCCGAACGCGTGCCGCGCGAGATAGGCGCGCATGCCCTTGCGGAACGTGTCCTCGCCGACCCAGGTCTCGAACATCGCGAGCACGCTCGCACCTTTCTGATAGGTGATGCTGTCGAACGCAGTCTCGATGTCGCCGTGTCCGAAGATCGGTTGGCGCACCTTGCGAGTGCTCAGCAGGCTGTCGCTCGCCATCGCACCGAGGCGGCGCTCGAGCGACTCCAGCGGCGCGTGGTATTCCGGCTTCAACGCCGTGGTCGCTTTCGCCTGCGCCCAGGTCGCATAGGCCTCGTTGAGCCAGATGTCGTCCCACCAGGGCACGGTGACGAGATCGCCGTACCACTGGTGCGCGATCTCATGCGCCTCGATATTGAACACGTTGCGGTAGCGGTCGGCCGCAGCGTTCGCATCGATCAACAGGTATGCATCGCGATAGATGACGAGTCCTGCGTTTTCCATTGCGCCCGCGGAGAAATCCGGCGCGCCGAGCAGATCGAGCTTGTCGAACGGATACGCTTGCGCGGTGTAGTCTTCAAGAAACTTCACGATCTGCGGCGCCACGTCGAGCGCCCAGGCGAGCTGTTTCGCCGTGCCACGCGGACCGATGCCGCGCAACGGCAGCGCCTGCTTGCGCACGGCGTTCGACGGAATCGCCGGCGCGTCAACGACGTCCCAAGGCCCGACCGCGAATGCGACGAGATAGGTCGGCAGCGGTTTCGTCGTGGCGAACGTCAGCGTCTTCCAGCGCTTGTCGCTCGACGCTTCTTCCTTGAGCTGGCGCGTATTCGCCACGGCGACTTCGTCGGTCGGCACCGTCAGCACGATGTCGAACGGCGTCTTGAAACGCGGCTCGTCGAATCCGGGAAACGCAAAACGCGCGCTGACGGGCTCCATCTGCGTGACGGCATAGCTGTCGTCGCCGACCTTGACCTTGTACACGCCTTCGAGCTGGGCGTTGAACGGCGCGTTGTACGCAAAGACAAGTTCGATCTCTTGCGCCGGCAGGCTGCGGCCGAAGCCGACTTCAAGAAGACCCGCGTCGGCGTGTGCCGTCGCCTTCACGTCATGCGTCTTGCCGGCGGCATCGACGACGGTCGCCTTGGTCACGTCGATCGACCGAGCGTGCAGCCATACATGATCGGCTGCCTTCGTGAGCTTGACGCGGATGCGTGTCTCGCCGCTGAAGCGCTCGGTGCGCGGGTCGATGGTCAGATGCAGGGCGTAGCGCTGCGGAATCGCATCCGTCGGCAACTTGCCGGTGGGCAATGCGTCCGCAGTGGATTTCGCCGCAGCGAACAGCGGGAAAGCGCTCAGGACCAACAGCAGGACGGCACGCCGGAGAGGGAGCATCGGAGCATTCACTCGCGCAGAAAGACGCGCACCTCACCACGCCAGCGCGCTTGCGGCAATGGGTGATAGGTCATGGCGCTCCGCGGGCGGTAGCGCACCGTCGATTTGCGGGTTTTCAAATCCATTCGCGCACCCATTACGTGCGGGAAGAAAACGGTGACGGAAATTTTGTGCGACTTTGTTTTTTGCCAAGCGCGAGTCGATCCGCCTGGGCACCCACTATTCGGCGACAGCTGCGCATGAGGAACCCGAGCGGGCGACGAAGCACGCGCACGCTCGCACGTTCTCTGCCATCAACAATGCATCTGCATCCGCTCCTCCATTGGCGTACGCTCGAAACCTGCACACCACCGACACGAGGAACCGACATGAACGATCAATTGACGTGGCACCAGAACGTGGCGCTTGCATTGACGCAGGGCGCAACGCCCGATGTCGTGACCAAGAACATGGGGCTGCCGCTCATGTGCGAGCGGACGGTCGAACTGTTCGAGGGAATGCTTGCGGAGGTGCGCAGGAAATTTCCGGCTGGGTCGCAGACATAGTCGACCCGGCGTGTCAGAAAACCCTCCGGGTCCGATCCTGGCTTCAAGTGTCCGCGGAATGCCCAGGCGAAGCTGTCGATGGCTGCTTTTGTCGTTGACTCAAAGAGCAGAGGTGGTCCCGCCCTGATCGTGGAAAGTCGCAGCTGCATGTCCAAACCCGGTGCATCGTGTCGTTCTAGCAATGACACTGCCGAGGAATCGCCATGCGCGCACCCGATCGATCCTTCACCGTCAGCGTGCTCGCGCGCAGTCTGGCGCTTGCACTCGCGGGCTTGGCGCTCGCCGATGGGATCGGCGTCGCAGCGATGCCCGTGCGCATCCGCGATCTGCCCAAGGCGCCACGTCACGCCAATGCGCGGCCGGTGCCCGCAGGAAGCAACCTCACCATCACCAACTGTGCGGACAGCGGTGCCGGCAGCCTGCGCCAGGCAATGCTCGATGCGCACAACAACACCACCGTCGATTTCAGCCAATTGCATTGCAGCACGATCACGCTGACGACCGGCGCGCTGACCGATCCGAACACCGATTCGCTCCACCTGCTCGCCACGCCCGCGGTCGTCAACGGCAAGCCGCGGCCGGTCGTGACGATCGACGCTGGAACGGCAAGCCGCGTCATCGAGCATCGCTCGGGCGGCGAACTGGAACTGCGCGGCATCACCTTGACGCATGGGCACTCCAGCGCCGGCAAAGGTGGCTGCCTCTATGCGATGGGGCACGTCACTCTGACTGCCGTGACGGTGAGCGACTGCGCAGCGGTCGCGACCGGCACCAACGCCGCGCTCGGCGGCGGCATCTGGTCCGACGACCAGGTGGATCTCGTGTACAGCACGGTCAGCGGCAATGTCGCGCTCGCCACGCCGGGTGGTTATGCGTACGGCGGAGGCGTGTTCTCGACGTATGGCCTCTATTCGGTGTTCAGCTCGATCCAGAGCAACGACGCCACCGGCATCGGTTACGGCGGCGGCGTGAGCGTTGTCGGTTACGCGTCGGTGAAGTCATCGACGATCAACGCGAACATTGCCGCGTACGGCGCGGGACTTGCGTTGTTCGGCGCAGGCTCGGGCCCGGGCGACCTGAGCATTCTCAACAGCACCATCTCGTCGAACCACGCCACCGGCTTCGCCGCGGGTATCGAAGCGAGCGGTCCGCTGGACGTCTACAACAGCACCATTGCATTCAACATCGGCGATCACGCGAATACCGCGAACGATGCGGCCGGCATCGTCATCGAAGGCGCGCATCCGCTCATGCTGGTGAGCTCGATCGTCGCACGCAACACGCAGGGCGGCATCGTGCACGACATCGGCGGATCTGGCACCGTCGCCGGCAGCACAAATCTCGTGATGAATTCCACCCTCGCCCTGCCGGCAGGGACGCTCTCCGCCGACCCGCTGTTGAATCTCTTCGGAAACTACGGCGGCCAGACCAACCTGCTCGGACTGCAGCCCAACAGCCCGGCGATCAACGCCGGCAGCAACCCGCTCAACACGCTGTGCGACCAGCGCGGCGGTTCGTTCGTGCTGCCATTCGGCACGGCGGGCGTCTACGAGCGAAAGGTCGGCGCGGCAACGGACATAGGCGCCTTCGAGTACGGCGCCGGCGACAAATTGTTTGCGGATGGATTCGAGGTGGTGCAGACGTTTTCGTGCTACCCGGGCTAGCGAGCCAAGTCCCTCATACGACGCGGCGATGCAATTCATCCGCGCCTCCATCGACGGGACTTTGCGCGTATTGATATGCGCGGCGGAATGGTGCCCTCCCGTTTTCCTCTGCCACGGGTGATTGAATCTGAGCCGTTCCTTAGATCGGCGAAGCCCGACTTGCCCAAACCCGCGCCTGCTTCCAACAGCAACGCGCCCGCGGCACCCATTGCCTCCAGGCGATGATCGAAGCCGAACTCGGACGCTGCGCGCACGTCCGCCCCGCTCATCGCGCGCGCGTTTCACGCAGGCCAACCGCCGAACAAGGTGTCTGACCCCTTTCGCGGTTCCCGGCGCGTGAGTCGAATGGCCGCTCTTTTTCGCTATTGGGTAGAGTGCGGCCGACGGGCCGACGCCCAACCAGGGGATTCGTCATGAAACACTGTCTTTTCGCGTTGATCGCCTTGCTGTCGTTTGGGTCCGCCTGGGCGGATCGCCTGTACTCGGACAGCTTTGAAGTCCCGGTTGTCGGCCCTTACTTTGTGCGCGCGGGCAACACCTTTGCGCTTCCCCCGGGACCAACCGCCGACCAGCTCGAATGGATCATGGGTGAGCTCGCCGCCGGCGAGACCACCACCCCGGCCGAAATAGCCGCCCATTTCGACCCGGCGTGGACTGTGTCAGTCGCCAACACCCAAGCGTTCTTCCAGACACTGCGCACGAGCTACCCCAACGCGATCATCCGTGACGTGGTGGCCGTGACGCCGGTGCAGGTCACCGTCGTCATTTCCAAACCGGATCTCGGCACGCCGTACGGATTCCTCAACCTCGAAGCGCACTACACCGGCGCGCACGGCATCCTGATTTTCAGCGTGAGCAACTATTTCGGATCGGTGCAATATGCGGAAGACCAGACGCTCGATCTCACTCAGGCATTGGCCAAATTCGGCACGCTCTCCAGCGCGCCGGCGCTGCTCGTCGGCCATATCGGCGCGAATGGCCAATGCACGGCCATCGCGGATCTGAACGCATCGCAGCTGCACGCTACCGCTTCGATTTTCAAACTGTGGGTGCTCGCCGGGCTCGCTCGCGGCGTGGACCAGGGTTCCATCAACATCGAAGAAAACATCCAGCTCGTTTCCTCGCTGATCGCCCCCGGCGGCACCATCAACAACGAACCCATCGGCACGCTGTTCCCGATCGTGGACATGGCCACGCTGATGATCGGCATCAGCGACAACACCGCCACCGATCATGTCCATCATCGGGTCGGGCGTCCGCTGATCGGCGACGCGATCGATGCCTACGGTGTCGCCGACCCGACCGTGCTCAAACCTCTGCTCGATATCAGCGAGCAGTTCCATCTTCTGTTCTCGTTCCCGCTCGCCACGGCACAGGCCTACATCAACGGCAGCGAGACCTATCAACAGCAATTCATCGACAACCAGATCGTCCCGCTGGGCCCGTACGTGTCGGGCACATATTCGAATCCAGGCCTGCTCACGTCAGGGAGCTGGCGCGCGAGTCCGATGGATATCTGCAATGCCTTCGCGCATCACCGACGCCTGCCACAAGGTTCGGATGCGATCAACATCGTGAACCAGGCCTTGAGTGCGCAAAGTGCGCAGCCCGAAGTGCGCAATGCGTGGGACCGCGTCTGGTACAAGGGAGGCAGTCTCTCGGGCGGCGACGGCTATCACGTGCTCACGCATGCGTGGATGCTGCAGAAGAACGGCAAGGATCCGTACGTCGTCGTCGCGATGTCCAACAGCGACAGCGGCGGCATCGACCCCTACAAGGTGCAGTCGATCACGGGACGCATCCTGCAGCTGGTCTCGCAAATGCCTTGAGGTGTCCGCGCAAAAGGGTTGGACGCATTCGCTCGAATCGCGAAGTTTCCCAGCGCATGCCGACGACTGCCCGCTGATCCGTCAGACACCATCAGCAAGCTGACCGGACCTTCCGTGGCGGAAAAGTCGTGCCACGCCACCCGCACCGGCGTGCTTGCCGGTGTGCCGCTGCATGTCGCTCAGCGCGGCGGTGATCGCGCCCACCTTCATCGACGCAACGGATTGCACGGGCTGTCGCGATCACGAACGTGCGGTTCACACTTGCGTGTCGATGAGCGCTCCTGCGCTTCTCCTGATCACGCCGACACGCACCCGTGACCTCGCGCATGCGATGCGCCCGCGCAATCAGCGCCAAGTCGCCCTCTTCAATCGGCGCCATCGCGCTGATGCTGTACCGCTGCATCGAGTTGAAACCGCTGCACGCTGCAATGGTCGAGGCACGGAGACATGCAGATACACCGTCCGCGGCCATGTCATGTTTGCTCGGGTCTTGGTGTTTACGAGGTACCAAGGCGCAAATCGCGACGAGATTTGCATTCAAATCAGGAGCGATCATGCGTGCGTTGAATGTAGTACTGGCCTGCCTGCTGCTGCCGACGTTGGCCAGTGCAGAGTGGAAGGAAGCGAAGGATGCGACCTGGCATCCGCCACAAAGGCTGGCGACGGAATTGACCACCGCGCCCGGCGTAGGCGATCTCGCGCTCGATCCAGCCTTCAATACGGGACTCGGCTTCAAGCGTTTCGATTTCAACGATGCCAACAGCAAGCGCGATCGCGGCCTGCGCGTCGTGCCGGTGCGATGCGGCGTCGGCTGCACGCGCTTTCTGGTGTTCGGGACGCATCCGCACGGGAGTACCTGGGATGTGGTGATCGCCAAGATCGACAGCCAGGGGATCCCCGATAGCAGTTTCGGCATCGGCGGCAGGATGCAGGTCGCAACGCCCTTGCTGTATGTGACGGATGTGGCCGTCGATGCATCGGCCACGCATTTCTATGTTGCCGGCCGGAAGACTACCGGGGCCGCAACCGACAGCGACTTTGCGGTGACCTGCATCGATGCCAGCGGCGGCTTCTGCGCCGGTTTTGGCACGCTGGGCACAACGACGAAATGGTTCGACCTCGACACCAACAAGGAAGACAGGGCGCTGCACATCCGCTATCTGCCGGCCGTGGGCCCGGATCCCGCGAGACTCCTGGTCAGCGGCATCGCGACGGGTGGCACACCGGCGGCGCCGTCGGATCGCGTCGGCGTGGTCGCGATCGACCCCGTGAGCGGGGCGACGCAGGCCTCGTTCGGCAGTGCCGGCAAAGTCGTGCTGCAGGTGGGCGAGGTCAGCGACCTTGCGCATGTCGAGCTGTACGACATGGCGCTGTCGGCGTCGAGCATGCCCGGTGGCGCGCGACTGTATCTCGCCGGTTCCTTTCAACGCGCGCCCCTCGCCAACAACGATATGGACGGATTCATCATGGCGATCGATCCGGACGACGGCAGCCTCGCCACCAGCTTCCATGGCGGCATGGTCCCGATTCACCTCGACATGGGCCCACCGGGAAACCCCTACGACGAAGTGTCCGGCATCGAGGTACTGCCCGACGGCAAGATCGCTATGGTGGGACGATCCATCGACGCCAACTCGAAGGGCCAGCTGCTGCTGGCACGTGCGACCGCACTCGATGGCCTCGATCCGGGGTTTTGTGGCGGCGGCGTGTGCGCGCACGTTTCGCAGGACCCGACCGCGGGTATCGATGCTGTCTCGATCCGAGTGCGCCCGACCACGCACGACCTGGTTGTCGGCCTCTCCGAAACCCGCAGCGTCGACTTCGTCAACTACGAGCGTCTGCAGGTCATCCAGCAGTTCAGCGCGTCAGGCATCACGCTGCACGGCCGCAAGGAAATGGACTACGTCGCTTCAGGGACGGAAAAGCCGGATGCAACCACGGCCGGGCTTTATGTCGGAAGCGACGCAGCGGGCGGGTACGCGATGGCGGTCGGCTCGACAACCTGGAGCGAAACAGCCAACGACTACGACATCACCGTGGTTCGCATGATTGCCTCCGATGAATTGTTCGCGAGCGGTTTTGGAAACGTCGGCGTCGAATGAGTGGAAACCGACAGGAACGCTCGCTGCAAGTCGGTGCGGCAACCTCTGCGTCCCCGGCGACACGCTCTTCCATTCCTCACATGAGGCATACGCGATGCAAAAGCCCGCCAAGCAGGCACTGACGTTCTGGTTGATCGCCACGGCGCTGATCCTTCTCGCGCTTTTTTCCTGGCACGGTGCGCCGCGAACTCCCGACGGCGCGGGCGAGGCGGCCGGCCGCGTCATCGCGCAAACCGGTCTTCCGGCGTTGCTGGTCTGGTGGCTTGCACGCCGCAGGAATCCGCTGTGGTCGTGGCTGCAATTCGGTTTGGCCTACCTGATCGCCGTG